>NZ_JAMPRR010000012.1:0-19295 GCF_028483405.1 Providencia sp. PROV076
GCTGTTGCGGCCGCCATTGCGCGTGCGAAAGCCAAAAAAGCGGCGCAAGCGGAACAACTTGCACAAGAAGAGCTCACCCCAGCAGCTGAACAACCCATTGAAGAGGAAACCGATCCTCGGAAAATTGCCGTTGCCGCAGCAATAGCGCGGGTAAAAGCCAAACAAGCACAAAAACAACATGAACAAACGACTACAGAGTAAGTGATAACGAGATGAAATTTAGGCCAATTGATGCGAAAAATCGCCGTTTAAAAATTGCTAGCGCGCCATTTACTCATAACAAACAAAGCACCAGTTTAGTCATGCTTTGGGTACTTTTAGCCGCAATACCCGGTATTGCTGCTCAAGTTTATTTCTTTGGCGTTGGCACCTTATACCAAATTATTTTAGCGATGCTAACAGCCGTTATCACAGAAGCGGTTTCTATTCGTTTACGCCGGCAACCTGTAGTTCCTGTGCTAAAAGATAATTCAGCCATTGTGACCGCACTATTATTAGCTATCAGCCTACCTCCGCTCTCACCTTGGTGGATGATCGTATTAGGGACATTTTTTGCTATTACCATTGCTAAGCAATGTTATGGTGGATTAGGGCAAAACCCTTTTAACCCCGCGATGGTGGGTTATGTTGTTTTGCTAATATCATTCCCAGTTCATATGACAAACTGGCTACCCCCGCATGAATTACAGAGTATGTCGATTTCAGCACTTGATAGCCTATCAATCATACTCAGTGGCCATACGCCAACAGGGATCACCCTCGAACAGCTACGAACGGGAATTGATGGCATGAGCCAAGCGACCCCGCTTGATAGTTTTAAAACAGGGCTACTGACTCACTCTATTTATGAGGTTTTACAGCAACCTATTTTACAAGGTTCCTTAGCGGGTATTGGTTGGCAATGGGTGAATATTGGCTATTTAGTCGGTGGTTTGTTCTTATTACAGCGCCGAATTATTAGTTGGCATATTCCTGTATCATTCTTAGGTACATTAGCGGTCTTAACTATTGTTAGCTACTTAGTTGATGATAGCCAACATGCATCACCATGGGTTCATCTGTTGTCTGGCGCCACTATGCTAGGGGCGTTTTTTATTGCTACTGATCCTGTCACTGCATCGACGACGCCTAAGGGGCGGATTATTTTTGGTGTGATTATCGGTTTCCTTGTTTGGGTGATCCGTGTATACGGTGGTTACCCTGACGCTGTCGCCTTTGCCGTGTTACTCGCCAATATTACCGTCCCATTAATTGATTACTATACGCAGCCTCGTGCGTACGGTCATGGACATAAGTAAGGATAACCGTATGTTGAACACGATGAGACGCCATGGGGTAACGTTAGCCATCTTTGCAGCAGGAACCACTGCGCTTAGTGCTGCTGTATACACGTTAACGAAAGGGACTATTGCTGAGCAAGCAGCTATTGTTCAGAAAAAACTACTCGACCAAGTAATACCAAGTGATTTATACGATAACGACCTCGCAAAAGAGTGTTATTTGGTCACTAATGAGGCCATACTGGGTAATAAACAACCTAGACGTTTGTATCTCGCCCGTAAAAATGGCGAACCTGTTGCTGCTGCATTAGAAACAACAGCACTAGACGGCTACTCTGGGGCTATACATCTATTAGTTGGAACCGATTTTCACGGTACCGTACTAGGTACTCGCGTAACAGAACATCATGAAACCCCTGGGCTTGGTGACAAGATTGAGACTCGAATATCTGATTGGATCACCTATTTTAGTGGTAAAAAAATAACCTCTGACAATGACCCTAAATGGGCCGTTAAAAAAGATGGAGGTGAATTTGATCAGTTTACTGGCGCAACAATTACACCCAGAGCAGTCGTCAACGCGACTAAGCGTACCGCTGTATTTATGCAACAAATTCCACAACAATTATCGAATTATCCACGCTGTGGGGACGAATAATGAGCGATTCATCTAAAGACTTATTAATGCAAGGTTTGTGGAAAAACAACTCTGCATTAGTTCAATTATTAGGGCTTTGCCCTCTTCTTGCTGTTTCATCGACAGCAACAAACGCATTAGGGCTAGGCTTAGCGACAACATTAGTCTTAGTTTGTACTAATGTTACCGTTTCTGCTTTACGCAGGTGGGTTCCTTCGGAAATTCGAATCCCTATTTATGTGATGATTATTGCGTCTGTTGTCAGCGCAGTACAAATGTTAATCAATGCATATGCTTTTGGTTTATATGAATCTCTTGGGATCTTTATTCCGCTAATCGTCACCAACTGTATTGTTATTGGACGCGCAGAAGCCTACGCTTCTCGTAATCCTGTTGGGCTATCAGCCCTTGATGGGTTTGCCATGGGCTTAGGTGCAACGGCGACCTTGCTTGTTTTAGGTTCAATTCGTGAGATTTTAGGAAATGGGACCTTATTTGATGGTGCTGACTTACTTCTAGGGTCTTGGGCCACCTCTCTTCGTATTGAAGTGTTACACCTTGATTCGCCATTTTTACTCGCTATGCTACCACCTGGTGCCTTTATTGGCCTCGCGCTACTCTTAGCAGCGAAGTATTTAATTGATGAAAAAATGAAAAAAAGAGCCGCACGACAATCCGGTATCCAACCCGAACGTGAATATGAAAAACAGCAAGGTTGCGGCAGCCATATTTCTTAACAGTGATATTTTGTGAGCAATGAATAAATCAAAACGCATTGAAATTCTAACTCGTCTACGGGATAACAACCCACACCCGACAACGGAGTTAGAGTTTAACTCCCCCTTTGAGCTGTTAATCGCCGTTTTATTATCAGCTCAAGCCACTGATGTGAGCGTCAATAAAGCGACAGCAAAGCTCTACCCAGTTGCTAATACGCCTGAAACTATTATGGCGCTCGGTGTAGATGGGATAAAAGAGTACATTAAAACCATTGGCTTATTTAATACCAAGGCTGAAAGTGTCTATAAAACCTGCCAAATTTTGATTGAAAAACACAACAGCCAAGTTCCTGAAAACCGAGAGGCCTTAGAGGCTTTACCGGGTGTCGGTCGCAAGACGGCAAATGTGGTTCTTAATACCGCATTTGGCTGGCCGACTATCGCGGTTGACACGCATATTTTCCGTGTCTGTAACCGCACTAACTTTGCCCCTGGTAAGAATGTCGTTGAAGTTGAAGAAAAACTCCTTAAAGTTGTACCAGCAGAGTTTAAAGTCGATTGTCACCATTGGTTTATTTTGCATGGACGTTATACTTGTATTGCCCGCAAACCTCGCTGTGGCTCTTGTATTATCGAAGATTTATGCGAATTTAAAGAAAAAATTTATCCAGAAGATTAACCACGGTACTATTTTTATAGGTTACAGATAATCGATATTTTTAATAAAGAATCTAGTCTGTAACGCATTTTTTCCTTGCTCTAAGACTTTGTCTTACGTAACAATAGAGCCAAACCCAACATCAATAAAACGGTAAGTATGTTCCAAGACAACCCACTGCTCGCGCAACTAAAACAAACATTACATGCCCAGACTCCACGCGTCGAAGGGCTGGTGAAAAGCACTGAAAAAGGCTTTGGCTTTCTCGAAGTTGATGGCCAAAAAAGTTATTTTATTCCACCGCCTCAAATGAAAAAAGTCATGCACGGTGACCGTGTTGTCGCTGCTGTTCATACAGATAAAGACCGTGAATTCGCAGAGCCAGAAGAACTGGTAGAACCTTTCTTAGACAGGTTTGTTGGGAAAATACAAAAAAAAGAAAATGATAACCGCTTATTTGTGATCCCTGACCATCCCTTACTTAAGGACATGATTTCTTGCCGCCCAGTCAATGGCATTACTCATGAATTTAAGCAAGATGATTGGGTGGTTGCACAAATGCGTCGCCACCCATTAAAAGGTGATAAAACTTTCTACGCTGAAATTACTGAGTTTATCACCGATGGTGACGACCATTTTGCCCCATGGTGGGTAACGTTACGCCGTCACCAATTAGACCGTGATGAGCCTCAAATGGTTGATAGCGAACGAGATGACCAAGGCATTGAACGCGTTGATTTAACTCACTTACACTTTACGACGATTGACAGCGCTAGCACTGAAGATATGGATGACGCACTCTATGTCGAAAGAATCGATAACGGTGACTTAAAACTGTATATCGCTATTGCTGACCCAACAAGCTATATCCCAGAAGGAAGCGAGCTAGATAAACTGGCTTTAGCCCGTGGATATACCAACTATTTGCCTGGTTTTAATATTCCAATGTTACCGCGCAAATTGTCAGATGACCTATGCTCTTTGCGCCCAAATGAACGTCGCCCTGCTTTAGTCTGCATTGCACTCATCAAAGAAGATGGACGCATTGATGATAACATTGAATTTTTCAGTGCTTGGGTTGAATCAAAAACTAAATTAGTTTATGACGAAGTCTCTGATTGGCTTGAAAATACAGGTAGTTGGCAGCCAGAAAATGATATTGATAAGCAACAAATTTTACTGCTTAAAGAAATGGCTGATAGGCGTTTGCAATGGCGTGAAAACAATGCACTCGTGTTCAAAGATCGCCCTGATTACCGCTTTGTATTAGATGATAGCGGAAATGTGGTTGATATCGTGACCGAACGTCGCCGCAGTTCTAATCGCATTGTTGAAGAAGCGATGATTACTTCTAACCTCTGTGCTGCAGCGGTACTAAAAGAAAAGCTAGGGTTTGGCGTATTTAATGTACATATGGGGTTTGAACCTCTGCAAATTGACCAAGTTGTTCAAACACTAAAAGACAATGGCATTGAAACAACGGCAGAATCGCTATTAACACTAGAAGGCTTCCGTCAACTACGTCGCCAATTAGATGCTCAGCCAACTCAATTCCTTGATAGCCGTATTCGTCGCTACCAAACGTTTGCAGAAGTCAAAGCTGATCCTGGCCCGCATTTTGGTTTAGGGTTTGATGCTTATGCGACATGGACTTCACCAATCCGTAAATACACAGATATCGTCAATCACCGTTTAATTAAGTCGATTATTGCGGGTAAACCTTCCGCGGATAAACCTTCCGAAGAGTTATCAATCAAATTAGCAGAACGCCGCCGTGCAAACCGTATGGCTGAACGCGATGTTGGTGATTGGCTCTACTCTCGTTACTTAAAACCTTTTGAAGGTACGGATACAAAATTCCCAGCTGAAATTATTGATATCACCCGTGGTGGAGTACGAGTCCGTTTAGTCGACAATGGAGCTGTCGCATTTGTTCCCGCCCCCTTCATTCATAGCGTTCGTGATGAAATCCAATGTAGCCAAGAAACAGGTAATGTTCTTGTGAAAGGTGAAATCGCTTATCAGCTTAATGATATTATCAATGTCACCATTAATGAAGTTCGCATGGAAACACGTAATATCGTCGCTAGACCTGCCGAATAATAACTTTTGTGCTACTCTTAAAAGACCATAGTTTTTGATACCTATGGTCTTTTATTCCTCTGTCTGTTATTTTTCAACCTCAAATTCGGTTAAGCGTTAAACTGCAGGCGTTTTCCCATATTTTTTCCTGATTATTCTTATTCGTAAATTTACCTATCGTGATATTTTATTAACTGTTAAATCTGCACTAAGGGTCAATAAAATGAACACAGTAAACAAACGTATTTTATCATTTGTGGTGGTAGCCACTGTCGCTATCAGTGTCAGTGCCTGTTCAAATATGTCTAAGCGCGATAAAAACACAGCGATTGGTGCCGGTGTAGGTGCTGTTGGTGGCGCGGTACTGACTGGCGGGAGCTCTATAGCTACCGTTGGCGGAGCTGCTATTGGTGGAATAATTGGCCACCAAGTAGGCAAATAAATCTCATCATCTCCTATAGCCGCTCCCCTTAATCTAGAATAGCGTTCCTCATGAACGCTATTCTATTTTTCATATCCGATAATCGATTAAACTATTGACGCCAAAAAGTGTACAAAGTACACTTGTGATTAATACAAAGGGAGGGAACCCTGTGAGTCACGCAATTGAATTTATTGAAACCAGCTTTTTTACCAAACAAATCCAATCTATCGCCACACAAGAAGAACTTAGGATATTACAAAATGAACTTATCGCATGGCCAGATAAAGGCGATATCATCCAAGGAACAGGTGGGCTACGTAAAATTAGGATGGCAACAGGTAATAAAGGGAAAAGTGCAAGTGTACGCGTTATTTACTTCCTAGCTACAGCAGAAATTATTTATTTTATAATGGCTTACCCAAAAAATGTCAAAGACACGCTAAGTGACTTAGAAAAAGCAGAATTAAAGAAACTAACGAAATTACTAAAAAATGAGGTGTAAAATGAGTATATTCAACGAATTAAAAGCCTCTTTAGAAGAAGCTGTTGAAATAAAACAAGGTCATCAAAAAGCCGCTAATGTTACTCGTTACGAAATTACTGATGTCAAAGCTATTCGAGAACAACTGAATGTTTCACAAAGCGAATTAGCCCATGCACTAGGCACGAGCATCGATACCATTAAAAGTTGGGAGCTTAAACGACGAAACCCAACAGGGTTAGCGGCTAAAATACTCATCGCCATTAAGCGTAATCCGGCTTTGTTTGCTGAATTAGCAGAAATTTAATCATTTCAATCTTTATCAAATGAGTGGCTCTCTAATAGCCACTCATGATAAAAAACTCTCAAGTCAATCAGCCACCAGCTAGCTTAACTTGAAAACCTTTCGCCTCAAGGTACTGTTTGATAACATCACGTTTATCACCTTGAATTTCAACATTACCGTCTTTGACTGCACCGCCACAACCACATTTCTTTTTAAGATCAGCCGCTAGTTTAGACAATTCGCTGTCTTCAAGGTCAAGACCAGTTACAACACAAACCCCTTTTCCTTTACGGCCTGAAGTCTCACGGCGAATTCGCACAATACCATCGCCTTTAGGTCTTTCAACTTTGGGCTTATCTTCAGCAATACGCCCTGTCTCAGTACTGTAAACAAGACGACTATTTGAATCACTCATAGCAAACCTTCAATAGATTGATTGATTTGTTGTAATGTGGCTGTTGGGTTTTCACTGCGTGTAATTGGACGACCAATCACCATATAATCGACACCCGCTTTTACTGCATCTTGTGGTGTCATGATACGTCGTTGGTCCCCAACATCACTCCCCGTAGGGCGAATGCCTGGGGTAACTAATTTGAAATCCGCACCACATAGCTGCTTTAAGCGTTGTGCTTCATGGGCTGAGCAAACAACACCGTCTAACCCACATTGCTTAGTTAATAAGGCTAAACGCTCGGCATGATCTGCCGGTGAAGCATTAATCCCAATACCGATAAGATCAGACTCATCCATACTCGTTAATACGGTTACTGCGGTAAGTAATGGTGCATCTTTGCCATAATGTTCAAGTGATTGACGTGCAGCTTCCATCATACGAGCACCTCCACCAGCGTGAACATTAACCATCCAAACCCCCATTTCAGCCGCAGCCGCAACCGCACGGGCGACAGTATTAGGAATATCATGGAATTTCAAATCTAAGAAAATATCGAAACCACGCTCATGGAGTGACTTAACAAATTGAGGACCATTAAAAGTAAACATTTCTTTGCCTACTTTTAAGCGACAATCACGTGGGTCAATGCGATCCACAAAAGCCAAAGCCTCATTAGCATCTTCATAATCAAGTGCCACAATAATTGGCGAATGTGTGTGGTTCTCAGTTGAGGAAATCATTTCTTAGCCTTTAAAGAGTCGTTATTATTTAAGAAGGTGACGCTGTCACTGTCCATCCAGCCCGCGAATAGGCTTAATTGTGTCCCAAGAGCGACAAGATGGGCAATGCCAATATAATGCACGCGATGTAAACCCACATTTATGGCAACGATAATCGGGTTTTGTACGAATTTGTTCTCCTACCATTTTACGAAGCAAAATCAAACTTTCTTTTGCCCTTCCATCTTCGGCTTCTTCAAGATGGTAGTCCATTAAACGATAGAATAAACGCATGGTAGGATGGCGTTGAATTTGGTCGTTAATATAATTTGCAGCTGCTTCATGGTTTTGTTTTTCAACAATAATATCAGCTAAATAAAGTTCTGCGATAGCCCCTGAATTACCTGCAACACACTGACGTAGGTAATCTTCCCATTCATCTGCTTGGCCGGTATGTTGGTAGCAATCAAACAGTAAAGGTAATGTTTCAGCGACTAGCTCTCTATCTTGTTCATAGACTTGTTTTAGAACATGAATCGCTTTATCGTAATTACCTTGTTCGATAAATAACCGCCCCTTCATAATTGAAACCCGAGCACAGTGGTTATCGGCTTGTTCTGCTTTATTTAACAATGTCAGAGCATCTTCAAGATCATCACTCGCGAGTTGTTGGGTCGCTAATTCGCAATAAAAATGGGCAATTTGCTCTCGTAGTTCTGGATGCCCTGATTTAACCAGTTTACCTGCTGTTTCAATGGCTTTAGTCCAGTCACTGGTTAGTTGGTAAATATTTAATAGGGATTGTAAAGCACTTTGTTTGAAATCAACTTCATCCGTTAATTGCTGGAACATATTTTCTGCACGGTCATAAACGCCTGCAGCCATATAATCTCGACCAAGTTGTTGAGTTGCTAATAAACGTTGTTCAAATGATAAAGCGGCACTTTCCACCAGCGATTGGTGAATACGGATGGCACGTTCAACTTCACCTCGAGAGCGAAATAGATTTCCCAAAGTGAGATGAGCCTCAAAGGCGGAGCTGTCTTCATTTTTTAGCATGTCGAGGAACAAATCGACAGCTTTATCTTGTTGATTAGATAATAGAAAGTTAACGCCTGTCACATAATCACGAGACAAGCGATTCGCATGTTGTTGCTTATCTTGTTGAGCACTTCTGCGCCCCATATACCAACCGTAAGCAGCAGCAACCGGTAGCAGCAGAAACAGCAACTCGAACATACAGGATTATTCCTTGTTCTGAGTCGTCACTAATGAGGTTGATTCGGAAATATTATTTTCTCCAGCACCTAATTGTGATTCTAAACGTCTAATTTTACGACGTGCATTTTTCAGGCTAACAATGACCCGTAAATAAAACGCAGCACAGACTAGCCAACCTAGCACAAAACCGACACCAAAAAGTGATGCAAGAAGGGTTGATAATGAAAAATCCCCTTTTGCAATCAGGTAGTTAAATGTAATAACCTGATCATTGCTTGAACCTAGCGTAATCGAAATAATAAAAAAAGCGACCGCTAGTAATAAAATCAGAAAATATTTCACATTTATTCCCGTTATCAGTTCTATTCATCCAATAATATCTACCTGTTAAGGTAGCATTTCCAGCGCATTCAGACAAAGCAATTTATTTTATACAATGAGAGATTTAAGCTATATCCCCTCTAATAATGGTTAACTTGATGAAAGATTAATCGGCTTTGTTAAATACCCCCCATGTCCGCAAAATATAATAACCAAATATGGTAAAACAGGCACTGATGATCACGGAAGTAATTATATCAATAGGCCAATGCATGCCCAACAGCATACGGCTAAATGCAATACCCTCAGCCCAAATAGCAAGCCCTATCGATAACACATATAAACGTTGTTGCCAAAAGAGCGCGATTAAAAACAATGCCCAGCCAGCTGCAAATAGCATATGACCAGAAGGAAAAGAATACCCTGTTTCTGCTTGCCAATGCTTACGCTGCCATTTAGGTACATTTTCATCTTGTTTAACTGTGTCTTTAATTAATTTCGCTCGTATACTACGTTTTAACTCATAAAAATCTGATGAAGGAATTTGATATTCGGTTGCCAGCCATTCTACATAAGGGCGCGGCTCTTTAAATGTGCTTTTCAATGCGCTCTTCAAACCTTGTTGCAGTAATACAACGCAGATAAGAACAAACAGAATTTTTAGTCGCTGTTTCTTTTTTGAACGAAAAACAAATGCAACCGCCCCTAGAAATAACAGAGCCGTTAAAACACTGTAAGGCGCTCCCGCAGTGTCTGTCAGCCAAAGAAGCCATTTCATTGAGTTAAACTGGGTTTCTGGTGACCAATGCCAGCCTGTGATTATCATCAACATGGGCGGTGTCATTAATAACAATGCAAAAGCACAAACGACCAAAACAGTTTTTTTCATTCAATTTATTCCAAGTAAAGTTCTATTAAATATATAAATATTACATTCACACATTATTAACTCTGTTATAGTAATACAGTGTTGGTCGTGTGCAAAGAATACCAACCTCTATATGCTAAACGTCATATAGCATCGATGTAATATAGTTAAGCTACTTTATATCGATAAACGTTATTAATTAAGCAAGAGTTACTTTAACTAATGAAAGAAAATATGCAGCTAAAACGCGTTGCTGAAGCAAAGCTCCCAACACCTTTTGGTGAATTTTTAATGGTGGGTTTTGAAGAAATCGCAACCGGTCGTGATCATGTAGCGTTAATTTTTGGCGATATCTCTGGAAATACACCGGTTCTCAGCCGGATCCACTCCGAATGTTTAACCGGAGATGCGTTATTTAGTCTACGCTGCGATTGTGGTTTTCAATTAGAAGCCGCGCTCTCTCAGATTAGTAAAGAAGGCCGAGGAGTATTACTTTATCATCGTCAAGAAGGCCGAAACATTGGCTTGCTGAATAAAATTCGCGCTTATGCATTACAAGATCAAGGCCTCGATACGGTTGAAGCCAACATCAAACTCGGATTTAAAGCCGATGAGCGTGATTTTACCTTATGCTCTGATATGTATAAGTTATTGGGGATTAATGAAGTTCGCTTATTGACGAATAACCCGAAAAAAATCGACATCATGCGTGAAGCAGGAATTAACGTTGTAGAGCGTGTTCCACTGATTGTCGGCCGCAACCCAAGTAATGAACATTATCTTGACGTTAAAGCAGAAAAAATGGGGCACATGCTATTTAAGCACCAGTGATCTCACCAAAGGAAGAGTGTTCTGCTCTTCCCTTTGTTTCTCCTATTTCATAATAACCTCTCAAAGTGTGTCATTTATTGGCTACTATATTCACTTTCTTTCCATAAGGTTTATACTGTTAGCCATCTGATTACCCTGACGAATAAACTGAATTATTGAGGCTTATTCCGCATACTACCAGGAGATACTGTGAACAACCTGCATTCCATTCAACGCATGAGAAGATTGCGTAAAACTGAAAAACTCCGCACTTTATTCCAAGAAACACATCTTTCCGTTAATGACCTTTGCTTGCCAATTTTTGTTGAAGAAGAGCTCGACGACTATATGCCAATCAATAGCATGCCGGGTGTTATGCGTATTCCTGAAAAACGTCTTGCTTATGAAATTGAGCGTATCGCAAATGCAGGAATAAAATCAGTGATGACCTTTGGGGTCTCCCATCATCTTGATGATAATGGTAGTGATGCATGGCAAGAAAATGGTTTAGTGGCACGTATGTCACGTATCTGTAAAGAAACCGTTCCTGAAATGATAGTGATGTCTGACACCTGTTTTTGTGAATACACCTCCCATGGCCACTGTGGAGTCATGCACGGCCATCTCGTTGATAACGATGCAACCATCCATAACCTAGGTTTACAAGCGGTTGCCGCTGCACGCGCAGGTGCTGATTTTATTGCCCCTTCTGCCGCAATGGATGGTCAGGTAGCGGCAATTCGCCATGCACTTGATGAAGCTGGTTTTACAGACACCGCAATTATGTCTTACTCCACAAAATTTGCTTCAGCGCTGTATGGCCCATTCCGAGATGCAGCGGGTTCATGTCTTAAAGGGGATAGAAAAACGTATCAGATGAACCCAATGAACCGCCGTGAAGCACTCCATGAGTCATTAATTGATGAACGTGAAGGTGCTGACGCATTGATGATAAAACCTGCGGGAGCCTATTTGGATATTATTCGTGATTTACGCGAACATACTCAATTACCTATCGGTGCTTATCAAGTCAGTGGCGAATATGCGCAAATTAAATTTGCTGCTCAAGCGGGTGCAATTGATGAAACGCGTGTGGCTCTTGAAACACTCGGATCAATCAAACGCGCAGGGGCTGACCTCATTTTCACTTATTTTGCTTTACAATTAGCCGAAGCCAACGCGTTATAACCTCTTTCCGTTAAAGAAAACCGCACCACTATATATAATCACAGTGGTGCGGTTTTTTGCCATTTTTGGTGAATAATAATACTTAAACTGCCTTACTTATAACCAAATGGCTATTTTACTCTTTGCAATTCAAGTTGTTGAGTTAAAGTTTGGGCATAATGCTTCGCCTGTTCTGCCGTTGCCAAACCGGCAATTAATAAATCTTGTTTACCCGCAGATGTCGTTGCAACCACTCCCCAGTAATCAACTTCAACTGTAATACTTTCAGGGTTTTGATCTGGCATTGGCAAAATATCAAAGTAGTCTTGTAATGGTGCAATAGTAATGGTGGTGTAATCTGCATTTAAGCCCAATGGAAATTCTTTATCTGCATATAGACGCAAATCATGAACTTCCGTTTCAGGTGTTCTCATCACAATAGAATATAAGTTAGGTATGTGCTCCAAAATGTCACGAACCTCTTCGTTCGCACCATCAAAATGGGATGTGGTTAATAAGATATCTGCTGCCCACAATGCCCCTTTATAGAAATCGGTTTCATTGATATCTGCCATACTCATTTCCTTTATAGTGTTTTCGATAAGCTCAGTCACATGGTGACCTGTACTCAAGCTATTACATTCAATTATTTTGCACAAAGAAACTTATTTATGGCGAACTTCACCCTATTTTCATTTAGCCTAGTTGCGACTATTTTCTCCTTTAATTTACCGTCTATTTAACACCATAACGTAGATTGCCATCAAAAATATTGAGAAAAAACAAGATTGATAAATAAGATTAAATATTAAAAAACAAAAACGCCCGTAGGATACAATCATACAGGCGTTTAGCTATTACGGTTTAATGATTAATGTAGCATCTGCCTTATCACATAATGCAAAATACCACCATGACGGTAATAATCCATCTCAGTTGACGTATCAATACGACAGCGAGTTATAACTTCCTTTATATCACCATTGCCATAAGTGATCCTCACTGTGATATCCTGCCCTGGGGTAATTGATTGTAACCCTGTGACATCAATACGTTCATCACCTTTTAACCCGAGCGTTTTGCGAGATACCCCATCTTTGAATTCTAGAGGTATAACCCCCATGCCAATCAAATTAGAACGGTGGATACGCTCATATGATTCAGTAATAACGACTCTCACACCTAATAAATTCGTGCCTTTCGCAGCCCAATCTCGGCTAGAACCTGAACCGTATTCTTTACCTGCGATTATGGCCAGTGGGCGATTTTCTTGTTGATACAACATTGCCGCATCATAAATCGCCATTTGTTTGCCAGTCGGTATATGTAAGGTATAGCCCCCTTCAACACCGGGCACCATTTCATTACGAATACGAATGTTTGCAAATGTCCCCCGCATCATCACTTCATGGTTACCACGACGCGAACCATAAGAGTTGAAATCTGCGACAGCAACACCGTGCTCTTGCAGATATCGCCCAGCAGGGCTCTCTTTTTTGATATTCCCCGCAGGAGAAATATGGTCAGTAGTTACCGAGTCGCCGAGGATCGCTAAAATATTTGCACCATGAATATCGTTGACCGGTGCTGGCTGGACTTTCATCCCCTCGAAGAAAGGTGGATGGCGAATATAGGTTGAGTCTTCTTGCCAAGAATAAGTGGAAGAACTTTCAACTTTTAATGCTCTCCAAGCGTCATCACCTTCAAAAACCGCATTATATTCCTTACGGAACATATCTGTTTTAACTTGCTGTACAGCTTGCGCAATTTCAGCACTCGATGGCCAAATATCTTTCAAGTAAACATCGTTACCTGATTTATCGACACCAATCGGATCGGTTTTCAAGTTGATATTCATATTACCTGCCAGCGCATAGGCAACCACAAGTGGCGGTGATGCTAACCAGTTGGTTTTCACCAGTGGGTGAATTCGCCCCTCAAAGTTACGGTTACCTGACAGCACGGCACCAACAGTAAGATCTACTTGTTTAATCGCTTCTTCTATTGGTTCTGGTAATGGCCCTGAGTTACCTATACAGGTTGTACATCCATACCCAACAAGGTTAAATCCAAGCTTATCTAAATACGGCGTTAAGCCCGCAACGGCAAGATAATCAGTAACCACTTTAGAGCCCGGTGCCAATGAAGATTTAACCCATGGCTGGCGAACTAACCCTTTTTCAACAGCTTTTTTTGCTAATAGCCCCGCTGCCATTAATACACTTGGGTTCGACGTATTTGTACAAGATGTAATTGCTGCAATAACGACTGCGCCATCGGTTAACTCAAAGGTTTTATTTTGATATTTAACGGAAGGATAGCTTGATGGGGTTTTCTTGTTAACTTCTAACTCGACTGCACCGCGAAATGCTTTTGGTACTTGGCTGAGTTCAACTCTGTCTTGTGGACGTTTAGGCCCTGCTAAGCTGGACTCCACCGTTGACATGTCTAACTCAAGTGTACTGGTAAAAATCGGTTCATCACCTGCATAACGCCATAAACCCTGCTCTTTACTATAAGCTTCCACCAGCGCAATTTCATCATCACTGCGCCCAGTTAAACGCATATAAGCCAGTGTTACTTCATCAACAGGGAAAAAGCCACACGTTGCGCCATATTCAGGAGACATATTCGCAATTGTTGCTCGGTCTGCTAATGGCAAATCGGCCAAGCCGTCACCATAAAATTCAACAAATTTACCCACTACACCATGTTGACGTAGCATTTGTGTCACGGTTAATACAAGGTCGGTTGCCGTTATCCCTTCGGATAATTTCCCTGTTAATTTAAAACCAACAACATCAGGGATCAGCATTGAAACCGGTTGGCCTAACATCGCGGCTTCAGCTTCGATACCACCGACACCCCATCCTAGTACACCGAGCCCGTTGATCATGGTTGTATGGGAGTCTGTCCCAACTAAGGTATCCGGGTAAGCATATAATTTACCGTCAATTTCTTCATGCCATACCGCCTTACCTAGGTATTCTAAATTAACTTGGTGACAAATACCGGTACCCGGTGGCACCACTTGAAAACGGTTAAATGCTTTTTGCCCCCAACGTAGAAATAAATAACGTTCATGGTTACGCGCCATTTCAATTTCAACGTTATCATCAAAAGCAGATTGCGTGGCAAACTCATCCACCATAACAGAGTGGTCAATCACTAAATCAACGGGAGACAACGGGTTCACTTGCTCAACATTACCGCCCAGTGATTTAACCGCTTCACGCATCGCAGCAAGGTCAACAACCGCCGGAACTCCGGTAAAATCTTGCATGAGAACACGCGCGGGGCGATAAGCAATTTCCCTATCTGCATGCGCGTTTTTTTGCCAGTCAATGATGGCTTGTAAATCTTGTTCGACAACTGAGCTCCCATCAATATGACGTAATAGGTTTTCGAGTAAGACTTTTAATGACTTAGGTAACTTCGTCCCCTCACCGAGCTTTTTTTCAGCAAGCGCTAAACTGAAGTAATTATACTGCTTGTTTCCAACATTGAGTGTCGAGGCACTCGTTGTTTTTAGACTCAACGACATAACTCCTCCTTGGTTTTTATGACTATGGCAATATGTGTATTTACCACTATTATTTTTTGTTAACCAATTGTAATCATAGTTGCTCTAGAGATTTGATTTATAGATTTTGTGCCAAATATTGAATTTATCTCTATTAATAATAGGAAATTTAAGATAAGAAGGGAAATAAGTCAGAAAAAAACCGAGAACACCAGCTAGGTATTAATAATAAAAACCCTAGAAATACGATCACTAGGGTTCCTTCTTACAAATTAAGACAATGCAAAAATATAAAGAAATTAAATAATAGGCAGTTTCATATCTTTAAAAAATTCTTCAATTTCGTCATTGTTACGAATAGCAACCGCTTTATCGACCACATCACGCGTTAGATGCGGTGCGAAGCGCCACATAAAATCATACATATAACTACGTAAGAAACTGGTACGCTTAAAACCGATCTTAGTTGTGCTATAGCTGAACTTATCACGCATATCAATTACAACTAAATCGCTATCACTAACAGGATCAACCGCCATACTCGCAATAATACCAATCCCTAGGCCTAATCTAACGTAGGTTTTGATCACGTCTGCATCGGTTGCGGTAAAAATAATTTTAGGCTCAAGACCAATTTTCTGAAATGCCACATCTAATTCTGAACGACCAGTAAACCCATGGGTATAGGTTACAATTTGATATTCAGCAATATCCTCAATAGTGACATTTTTTTTCTCCGCAAGTGGATGGTCTTTTTGCACAACCACACAGCGATTCCAATGGTAGCATGGCAACATAATCAAATCGTTATAAAGGTGTAATGCTTCGGTTGCTATCGCAAAATCACTGTTACCTTTGCAAACTTCCTCAGCGATTTGCGTTGGTGAGCCTTGCTGCATGTGCAATGAGACATGTGGATAACGCTCAATAAAACCTTTGATGGTTGGAGGCAAAGCATAGCGAGCTTGTGTATGTGTCGTGGCAATACTCAAGCTGCCTCTATCTGGATAAGTATGTTCCCCAGCAACCGAGCGGATCGCTTCTATTTTTGATAACACTTCGCGAGAGATCCGCACGACTTCTTCCCCTGCAGGGGTAACATGCGTTAAGTGCTTACCGCTACGTGCAAAAATTTGGATCCCCAGCTCATCCTCAAGCATCCGCACTTGTTTACTGATACCGGGCTGCGATGTAAAAAGCCCCTCAGCAGTTGAGGAGACATTCAAGTCATGGTTAACCACTTCAACAATATAACGTAATTGCTGCAATTTCATATTTCAGTCTACCTCATACATGGATAGTGTGCTTTTGCTATCTATAGCTAAAGAATATTAGATATAATCAAAAGTTATAATGGACTAATTTGATATAACAAATATAACATCATTATCATAAGAATAAACAGTATGATGATAAAATTTCATCTAAGTGCTATCCACAACGATGAAAAGCAGTAAGATTCTGCAAAGACGGATTAACTTTATTTCATTATGTGCTTCAATAAGTGAAATGAATTTTGCAAGACCCTTACTGCAAGGTTTAACGTATTGGAGTGGATATCGTAATTCTCAACGAAGAGAGGTGGTTACATGCGTTTGAATGTTTTGGCTTTATTAATTGGTATGTCAACTATTTCTTTTGCCCCTACGCTATTGGCGAAAGAAGTCAGTTATGGACAACAAAAAATTGTTTTGTCTGATGCAATTGAACCCGGAAATGATTTTTATCGTTATGTTAATGACGATTGGATAAATAAAGCACAAATCCCTACTGGTATGCCACGCATTAACTCTTTTGTGGAATTATATTTAAACACAGAAAAACAAATTCAATCGATTATTGACCAACTACAGCAGATCCCTGAAAACAAGCTCACGCATAATCAACGAAATATTCGAAATTTATACCTCAGTTACCTGAATGAAAAAGCTATTGAGCAAGCTGGAATTACCCCAATAAAATCCGATTTAGATGCCATTTCTAAAGCTAAAAACCATAATGATATTAGCAAATTAATGACACAACCCGACTATAAATCGCTGATTTCCTACTGGGTAGACTTAGATGCCAAAGCACCTGATACCTATGTACTTTATATCGGCCAAGGCGGTTTAGGGCTACCTAACCGTACTTATTACCTCGATAACACACCGCAAATGGAAGATATTCGAAAAAGTTATATCGCTTATATCGCTACCATGCTAGAGCTAGCCGGTGAAAAAGATGTCACACAAAAAGCACAGAAAATTTTTGATTTGGAAAAAGCAATTGCAACTGTACATTGGAGCCCTGAGGCCCGCCGTGACACGATCAAAAACTACCACGCGATGAGCTTAGCTGAAATGAAAAACCATACTCAAGGTTTTGATTGGAATAGCTTTATTACTAGCCGCAAGTTAACTGATAAACAACTTGAGAAAGTGATCGTTGAAACCGACAGCGCAGTGGAACAAACCGCAAAGATTTTTGCAGATACCCCAGTTTCAACATTAAAAGATTACTTAACCTTTCAGTACATTAGTGAACATGCACGTTATTTAAACCAAACCATCGCAGATGCGCAGTTTGATTTTTACTCGAAGAAACTTAATGGTATTGAAAAGCAACGCACCCGCCAAGAACGTGCGTTGCAAACCGTTAACTCACTCCAAGGTGAGCCTTTAGGGCAAATTTACGTCGAACAATATTTCGACCCACAAGCAAAAGAAAAAATTAAAGATTTGGTCAGTTATGTGAGAGGAACATTTAATTCACGCTTAAAAGTCAATGACTGGATGGATGAGCCCACTCGCCAAGAAGCCCTTAGAAAATTGGAACAATTTACGGTTAAAGTGGGTTATCCCGACCAATGGAATGACTTTAGTTCGATTAACCTCAAGCCCGATTCATTATTAGAGAATTATAAGCAAGTTCTAGCTTGGTCATATGATGATATGATTGGCAAAATTGGCCAACCTGTTCGTCAATGGGAATGGGGAATGACGCCACAAACAGTCAATGCCTATTTCAACCCAGTTCAAAACGAAATTGTATTCCCTGCTGCTATTTTGCAAGCCCCTTTCTTTGACCCTAATGTTGACCCTGCCTATAACTATGGTGCAATAGGTGCCGTAATCGGCCACGAAATGGGCCATGGTTTTGACGACCAAGGTAGTCTATATGACGGTACTGGGCAATTACGTAACTGGTGGAGTGAGAGCGCCAAAACTCACTTTAAAGAAAAGACCGCTAAGCTTGTTGATCAATATAACGCATTTACTGTTGATGGTTTAAATGTAAATGGCGAGCTTACATTAGGGGAAAATATCGGTGACCTCGGTGGGTTAAATATTGCCTTGAGTGCTTATAAACAATTCGCCAAAGAAAACTATCCAAATGGTGAGGCCCCAATTATTGACGGAACAACTGGGTTACAACGTTTCTTCATCGCTTGGGCTCGTACATGGCAAGAACTGTCAAATAAAGAATCTGAACGTAATAAGATTATGACTGACCCTCATAGTCCTAACCAATTCCGTGCTAATGGTGTAGTACGCAATATTGATGATTGGTACCAAACATTCGGTGTCGATAAAAATAGCGCTCTGTATTTGGCGCCAGAGCAACGTATTCGTATTTGGTAATATAACAAAAGCTCAGATTATTTTCTGGGCCCTTCATAGCTAGGCAGCAAGTGGCGCTAAACCCTAGAGCATACATAAA
>NZ_JAMPRR010000013.1:0-79051 GCF_028483405.1 Providencia sp. PROV076
CCCCAGCCAATAGCACTATGACTTGAAATATTACTCAAATAAACGTTTTAATACGCTAAATAGTTCAAGTTGTGGCTAGGCAGCAAGCGGCGCTAAGCCCTAGGAGCATACATAAGTATGTGACTAGGGTTAGCAAGTGCAGCTAACAACGCCACAGCTTGAAATATGACGCGTATTATTTGATGACGCCGCAGGCCATTCTAGCCCCACCACCGCCTAACGCTTCTGGATTATCAGAATAGTTATCACCACCCACATGCACCATCAATGCACGATCTTGAACATCTTTGAGTGATTTTAAACGTGGTGCTAATACCGCATAATCAGCATTACCTTGGCTATCAGCAACAAGGCCAGGTAAATCGCCTAAATGCCCAGTATTATCATAAGGGCCTTTATGGACACCTGTTTTAGCTGTGTCTAGATGACCACCTGCTTTTAATGCTGGAACTGATTTACCGTCTTTTTCTCCGGGTTCACAGCTTGGGTTTTCATGAATATGAAACCCATGAATGCCAGCTTGCAGGCCCGTTAATTTGGGCGTGAACAGTAATCCATATTCCGTTTCTGAGATAACAACCTCACCTATTGTTTTACCATCACCTGTTGGGGTCGCTTCTTTTAATACAACAGTAGATTGAGCAGCGTATGCTGTCCCCGCTGTCAATAATGCAGCCAGTAAACACATTTTTAACTTCATTTTGCCTCCGGTGTATAACTTTTATCTATCATTCCATCGACTTACCTAAACACCTTAACAAGGTAAGAACTATTACTGTCAATTGATAACCACAACGACTTTATCTTAAGTTAACACAAATTAGTTATCACTTTGGTGCTACATTTGAGTTTAGTTAAAAATTGGAGGCTATATCACAATGAACGATAAGAAATGAAAGAAATGATGGTATAACAGTGAGTTACTCACCGGCAGGTATTGATATGAAATAGACAAGTTCGTTGGGGTGACACAGTTGCCTTGAATCAAACTCTCTAGACCAATAGCATAGCCAATTCTCAAGATCATTAAGTGAAAAATATTTCATCGCTAAACCCGAAGCCATGTTTACAATATCATCTTCTGGTGCGGTTAATTCATAACCATTTAATAATAGAAAAATATAACCCGCCATCATTGCTGCCCGTTTATTCGCATTTGCAAAAGAATGATTTTGGATAAGGCTTTCAATTAATACAGAAGTAAAACAAACATATCATCAGTTTGCTGATAGTACCTAACTTGGCTGGGTCTAGACAGGGAGGAATTGAGATTATTAAAATTGAGGACTTCTATAGGTTCATTAGGAGTTTGTAATTCTATCAATACCCTATTAATATTTACCAAATCATCAACAGATAAATATTAATACCTTCAACAAACTCCCCTTGGACGTGTATCACTCTCACTATACCTTAGCACGTTTTTCCATTGCTTTTTCATAGCGAGCGAAACCAAAATTAAAAGCATTTTTAACTTGGACTTCATGTGAACATTGCTCGCTAATTGCTGGTTTAGGTGCAGCAATTTTATTTTTGTCACGAGCAGGTATCAATGAGCGATTAGGCTTTTGTAATGCGTGCCCCATTTTATAACCTCTACTAAATCAATTCACTATAAAAAAAGATAATACTATCTGAACATAAAGTAAGGTAACTCATACTAAGTCAACTTATTTCATTACAGTGTATTTTACTATTTAACAAAAAAGCCAATCAAATTAAATTGATTGGCTTTTTTTCTTGAAAACAAAAGAGAACAATTATTTCTCTTTCACTTCCCATTTACCGTCAACGTAAAACGCACTCCACCCCGTTGCTTTGCCATTTTTTTCTGAAGAAACATATTGTTGCTTCGTTTTACGGCTAAAACGGACGACTGTTGGGTTACCTTCGCCATCTTCAGCTGGTGCTTCCGCCAAATAAGCAAGTTTTTCAGGTAAACGGTCTTTAAAGCGTTGTAATTCTGCAACTAATGGTGCACGTGTTTCTCGTGATTTAGGGAATGTATTTGCCGCAAGGAAAACCCCAGCAGCTCCATCACGTAACACAAAATACGCATCGGACTTTTCACATGGAAGTTCCGGTAATGGAACCGGATCTTCTTTCGGTGGTGCGACTTCACCACTTCGTAAAATTTTACGCGTATTTTTACACTCTTCGTTGGTACACCCCATGTACTTACCAAAACGCCCCATTTTCAGGTGCATTTCCGAACCGCACTTGTCACATTCAATGACTGGGCCATCGTAACCCTTAATACGGAATTCGCCTTCTTCGATTTCATAGCCTTCACATGCCGGGTTATTACCACAGACATGTAATTTACGGCCATTATCAATCAAATAGCTGTCCATCGCGGTGCCACATTTTGGACAACGACGTTTTGCTCTTAACGCATTAGTTTCCGCATCATCCCCTTCAAGCACATTTAAGACTTCATCTTCAGGGATAAGGTTGATTGTTTTTTTACAACGTTCTTTTGGTGGTAAAGCGTAACCAGAACAACCTAAAAATACCCCGGTTGACGCGGTACGAATACCCATATGGCGTTCACAATCAGGGCAAATGATTGAAGTGATCACCATTGGATTGGTGCGCATTCCACCTTCTTCCGGTTCTTTTTCAGCAACGTTTAGCTGCTTACTGAAGTCAGAGAAGAATTCATCTAACACCGCTTTCCATTCGGCATCATGATTAGCAACGTGGTCAAGCTGGTCTTCCATACGCGCAGTAAAATCGTAGTTCATCAGGTCGTTAAAGTTTTCCTCTAATCGATCGGTTACGATTTCACCCATTTTCTCTGCATAGAAACGACGATTTTCAACTTTGACATAACCTCTATCTTGGATCGTCGAAATAATCGCTGCATACGTTGAAGGACGACCAATACCGCGTTTTTCTAGCTCTTTAACCAAAGATGCTTCACTAAAACGTGCTGGTGGCTTGGTAAAGTGCTGGCTAGGCAATAACTCAGTTAATGACAATTCCACACCAACTTGTATTGGCGGTAATGTTTTATCTTCATCATTTTTACGCAATGCAGGCATGACTTTCGTCCAACCATCAAAGCGCAGAGTACGCCCTTTGGCTTTTAGTTCAAAATCCCCTGCTTTGACCGTTAAGGTTGTTGAATCATATTTCGCAGGTGTCATTTGACACGCCACAAATTGATTCCAAATCAATTGATACAACCTTTTCGCGTCGTTCTCCATGTCTTTTAGTGATTCAGGTAAAACATCGACACTCGAAGGACGAATGGCTTCGTGCGCCTCTTGCGAATTATCTTTACTACTATAAACATTCGCCTCTTTTGGCAGGTATTTCGCGCCAAAATTATCATTAATATAACCACGAACCATGTCGAGTGCATCTTGGCTCAAGTTTGTTGAGTCAGTACGCATATAGGTGATGTACCCAGCTTCATAAAGGCGCTGAGCCATCATCATGGTTTTTTTCACGCCAAAACCTAAACGGGTACTGGCGGCTTGTTGTAGCGTTGACGTGATATACGGTGCGCTCGGCTTGCTTGACGTCGGCCTATCTTCACGGTCAACAACCGAAAAACGCGCTTTCTCAAGGAGCTTAACCGCTGCTTCTGTTTGCGCTTTATTGACCGGTTTAAATGCCTTACCACCTTGTGAAGTAACTTCCATACGCAAGTTAGCGACATCTTTATCCGCTAAATCGGCATGCAGTTCCCAATATTCTTCAGGAACGAAGGCTTTAATTTCCCTTTCACGTTCAACAATGAGTTTCACTGCAACGGATTGGACACGACCAGCAGATAAGCCTCGAGCCACTTTTTTCCACAACAGTGGAGAAACCATGTAACCCACAACTCGGTCCATAAAACGACGCGCTTGTTGTGCGTTAACTCTATCTATGTTTAATTCCCCAGGACTATCAAATGCCTGAGTGATCGCATTCTTCGTAATTTCATTAAATACAACTCGACTAAAACGAGTATCATCTCCACCTATCACTTCGCGTAAATGCCACGCAATGGCTTCCCCTTCGCGGTCCAAGTCCGTTGCGAGGTAGATGTGATCAGCATCCTCCGCCAGTGATTTAAGTTCAGAAACTACTTTTTCTTTACCAGGTAGAATTTGATAATTCGCTTTCCAACCCTGGTAAGGGTCAATCCCCATACGCTTAACTAATGCGTCACGCGGATCTTTTTTTACTTTCTTTGTTTTGTCGGTAGATGAGCCTGTACTCTTTTGTGAGCCGGTTTGTGAACCAGAGCCGCTTTTCGGCAGATCACGAATGTGGCCAACGCTGCTTTTTACAACGTAGCCACTGCCAAGATACTTATTAATCGTTTTGGCCTTTGCCGGGGACTCCACTATAACAAGAGCTTTACCCATATTTACCTTTACCTAAATATCAATAATGGCGCATTTCTACATTAAAATGCGCAAAATGAGGATCTCTTTTTTATATTGCGACACAATCACAATATATCAATATATTTTTAAACAATTATTTGTGTTGAAACAAAACTTATAAATTCAATCACGTTATTCTAAAAAGCACAAAGTGTCTTCTAGTCGACTGATTTTAACCATATAAAGATGTTTAGCCATAATTGAAAACCACACACTCTACCTGATAAAATGCTAGAAGCAACCAATTATTTTTTCAAGGAAGCCAACTTATGCAAGACAGTTTACCATTCATCACAAAGAAAGAGTTACTTGAAAAAGCTAATGATATCATAAAGAAACATGATGATTACATTCATGGTATGTTTGTTGATACCGTTGAGCAACATCGAGGTACTCTGGTATTTAAAGGGGAGTTCTTCTTAGATGAGAACAATATTCCTACTTTAAAGAGTACAGCTGCTTTTAATATGTACAAGCACCTCGCTCATGTACTATCAGAACAATACCAATTGAGTGATAATAACTAGTTAACACGTTTGCTCTTTGTATAAAATTTACCGGCTAACAAGCCGGTAAATTAATAGTAGATTTAAAAACGCTTATTCGCTAGGCGAAATTCAAAATTACAAGAGTGGTTTTTGTCCGCGTTGCCACCAGCGCAATAATAAGTTATCCACGCTCTTTGCCGCGCTTCCCATAAACTTATCCATCATTTTTTTACTTAATACATAACGAATACTAACTATTTCCTTAGTATCAATTGCATTAATAATAAAATCATCACTAACACCGATATTATCCACTAACCCTTTATCAAGCGCCTGTGAACCATACCAATACTCCCCCGTTGCAACAGCGGAAATATCTAAAGATGGGCGATTTTGATGCACAAATTGTTTAAATAATTCATGTGTTGAATTTAAATCTTCGACAAACTTCTTACGGCCTTGCTCTGTATTCTCACCTAACATGGTCAATGTGCGTTTGTATTCACCCGCAGTATGAAGTTCTACATCAACATCATGTTTTTTTAGTAACCGATGAATATTCGGAATTTGAGCGACAACACCGATCGAACCAATAATGGCAAATGGCGCTGCAATGATTTTATCTGCAATGCAAGCCATCATGTATCCGCCACTCGCCGCAACTTTATCAACCGCAATAGTCAGCGGGATATTTTTTTCTTTGATCCTTAATAATTGCGAGGCTGCTAAACCATAACCATGAACCATCCCTCCTGGGCTTTCAAGTCTTAGTAAAACCTCGTCTTGTTGATCAGCAACTGCAAGAATAGCACTGATCTCTTCACGTAAAGAAGCGACTTCACGGGCATCCATGCTACCCTTGAAGTCTAATACATATAAACAAGGCTTTTTAACCCCTGTTTGGCCTAACTTAGCCCCTGTTTTCTCACTTTTTGATTTTGCTTTCTGCTGTTTTTTAAATGCTTTTAGCCACGCTTTATGTTCTGACTCATTCATTTTTATCTGTTGCATTTGGCGCTGACGCTCACGATAACTCTCACCTAAATCTGTGATTTTCAAAGCACCTTTTGCCCCTTGTCGACGCATGCCTACGCCAAACACAAAAACAGCTAGCAAAACCACCGCCACCAAAATTGTGACGATTTTTGCTAAAAATAGCCCATATAATGAGAAATACTCCACAATCTGATCCTTTTGATGTTTATCTTCAATACAAAAAATAATCTCACGATTACGCGCAAACAACCAGAAAAAAACAGAGTTAGCACGACAAACTTCGTTAATAACTATGTTAGATTAGCCAATTATCGCAATCAGTGCGATGATAACCATACATGCTAATCACTATAGTAGGAAAGAATATGCTCCAATATCAGCCTAGACAAGACCTATTGAAAGGTAAAACAATCCTTGTGACTGGTGCCGGTGATGGCATTGGCCGTGAAGCGGCACTCACTTATGCTCGCTATGGTGCATCCCTTATTCTTGTTGGTCGAACGCAGCATAAATTACAAGCCGTTAGTGATGAAATAGCGGCATTAGGTGGAAAGAATTCGCCGTGCTTTACGTTAGATTTATTAACAGCAACGATTGATGACTGCCATTCACTCGCCTCGCAAGTTGCCTCCATTGCACCTTATTTAGATGGCGTTTTGCACAATGCTGGAATACTTGGTGTGGTTGCCCCTATCACTGAGCAACCAAGCGACCTCTGGCATGATGTTATGCAAATAAATGTTAATGCCACATTTATGCTAACCCAAGCTTTACTCCCTCTATTGCTCAAAGCACCTAATGCCTCATTGATTTTTACCAGTTCAAGTGTAGGTAAACAGGGTCGCGCGGGTTGGGGAGCCTATGCTGTATCCAAATTTGCAACTGAAGGTTTTATGCAAGTGTTATCCGAAGAATATAAGCAGAGCAATCTTCGAGTAAACTGTATTAATCCAGGCGGTACTCGAACCGCAATGCGAGCAAGTGCATTCCCTGACGAAGATCCACTTAAATTAAAAACCCCTACCGATATCATGCCTATTTATATCTATTTGATGGGTGATGATAGCCTGCGTAAAACAGGGGGAAGCTATGATGCTCAACCAGGGCGAAAACCGGGAGCTGCGGAGTAAAAACAATGTCTCAAAGCCGACACGAAGAACGCCAACAACGTTTAAAAGAAAAAGTGGATGCCCGAATCGAAGCTGCACAAATTGAACGGGGTATCGTGATTGTCTTTACTGGAAATGGGAAAGGCAAAACAACTGCTGCTTTTGGTACTGTCTGCCGTGCGGTAGGTCATGGTAAAAAAGCGGCCGTTGTTCAGTTTATTAAAGGCGGCTGGGATAATGGTGAACGTGAATTACTAGAGCCTCAAGGGGTTCCCTTCTATGTTATGTCAACCGGGTTCACATGGGAAACTCAAAACAAAGAGACAGACACCCTTGCCTGTATGGAAACATGGCAGTACGCTAAGCAATTGTTAAGCGATCCACAATACGATTTAGTTATTTTAGATGAGCTAACCTACATGGTGAGTTATCATTACCTCCCATTAGCAGAAGTGATCCAGGCATTGCAAAGCCGTCCTGCCAATCAATCTGTCGTGATCACTGGTAGAGGTTGCCACCGAGACTTAATTGAGTTAGCCGATACAGTAACAGAAATGCGCCCTGTGAAACATGCGTTTGATGTTGGAATTAAAGCTCAAAAAGGGATTGATTGGTAATAATCCGATAATAAAGTGCAATAATACGATGTTTTTTACAGTTATTGCACTTTTAATCTAAAGTTATTTAACTGCTCCATCAATCAATCTATAAAAAATTATTTATTCTTATTCATTTATAACGCCAATTTGGTGTAAATCTTAAATAAATAAATGTTTCAGATAATTTAAATTACTTTCAATAAATTTAGAAAATGAAATACCACAATTAATTTATAGCAATAAAAAAACATAAAAATAATTAATGATATTCATTGTTATTTATCATTTTCATTAAACTGGATACGTATAACCACATCAGCAAACCCCCCTCATTAGACCAAAAGCACCAAAACACAACTATTTGATAAAAAAGAAATTATTTTAAAATAACTGATATTCATCCGCTTTTAATCAGCTTTGGTTATTTATCAATTAATAACGATATATTTATCCATGTTAACATTATTAATTTTATTTATTTTTCTATTTTATTTTAAGGGATATATATGAAAAACGCTTCAAGCTCTCATTTGAATTTCACTAAATTGAAATTTAACCCACTCTTTTTATGCGTTTCAATAATCATTGGAACCCCTACTATTGCCCAAGCTGCAATTATGCCAACTAATGGTGCTGGTATATTAAATCAAGGTAATGGGGCCAACTGTCGTTTATATTAATAAACCGAGTCAAGCTAGGGTTTCCCATAATACCTATAGCCAATTCGATGTTGATCAAAAAGGCGTTATTTTAAATAACAGTGCAAAAAATTCTAATACGACCATTGGCGGCAAAATTGGTGGCAATACCAATGTTGCTGGCGGGCGAGCTAAAGTCATTTTAAACGAAATAAATTCGAATTCAGCAACCACCTTAAATGGCATGATTGAAGTTGCAGGAGGAGAAGCACAAGTTATCGTTGCTAATGCATCGGGTATTACATGTAACAACTGTGGCTTTATCAATACGAACCGTACAACACTGACAACGGGTAAAGTAGAGCTAGCAAATGAGGGTTCTATTGCTAACTATAATGTGCAGCAAGGTAAAATTGCCATCAATGGGAGATTAGATACCAATTCTCCGACAGATTTAATTGCACGCTCGGTGGCCATTAATGGCATTTAATACCAAATTTGGGCTAACAGACCAAAATGGCGGCTTACAAACCAATAATGGTATCATTAAAGTTAAAGGTGATACGTTACATAATATCAATGGTTCTATTGTTGCAAATGTAAAAAATAATTCTGCAGTACGCAATGATGTTGATATTAATCTCAAAGCAGCACTCAATAATAATTATGGGAAAATTACAGCGGCTAATAACCAAAAGCTTAATATAGGTTCATTAGAAAACTACTCTGGAGAAGTGATAGCCGGTAAAAACCTAACTATTAATTCAAAAAACCGCATTAATAACCAATATGGGCCTTTACGTTCTACTAATACCACTAAAGTTACCAGCCCTATCGTCACGAATGGAACAACAGGAAATATTTCAGGTAATCGAGTGATTATTGATTCTGTATTAACTAACTAAAATAGTTCACGCTTAAAAGGGGGTCATTTGACCTCCTCTTCATTCTACTCATAACAGAACTAATATTCTGAATTAATCACAACCTCTTCACCAAAGCGCCCTGCTTTTGGCAATGGTTGGTAAGATGAGTTTGCTGCGCGTAAAATACGCACACCGCGAATACCTAACTCATGCGCTGCTGCGATATCGGCATCAGCATCACCATAATATATGGTAAGTTTGTGATCACGCATCCAGCTTACTTTATTATTTTGGCCTGGCTCATCACCCGCAAAAATGACAGGTTGCATTTTATCTGCCGGTATTGCTAAACCTTCCTGAACGTATTTAGTTACTGTTTCTGTTTTGGTTTTCGTACGGCCAGTAATGAAATAAACAGTGTCACCGCGCTCTAAGTGCATTTTGACTAAATCAATACCCACTTGTTTTGGCATACTGAATTTGTCCCACTCATTATTCATTTTTTCCCAAAATTGCTGATTTTTGAGATAGCTAAAATCGTTAGGTGAGAACTCTAATTTACCACGGTAAAAACCTGGGCTCGAAAATAACACTGTATCATCGATATCAAACCCAACAGCCATCGGGGCTTTTCCTTCTAGGCTTTGTTTAATTTGCTCGATGGAGACCCAATGGACAGGCTGTTGTTGAGCAAGTTCAACAACGGTAACGCCAGGGCTTACGGTTTCTGGCATTGGAATTTTTGCTTGAGACGTCGCGGTAAAACTTAATGCCAATGCAATCGCACTCAAAGTCAGTGTTATTTTTTTCATGTTTCGTCCTTATTCAGGTTTATCCACTTAAACCATTCTTTATTTATCTGGATAAACTGGGTAAGTAATAGGTTTATCTGTAATTTTGCCTTTATTATCAGTTAATAAACCAATGTTTGTGAGTCATATCTCACAAGAGAGGTCATACTAAGACTTTTAGTTACATTAAAATGAGACAAATGTCTCATAAATATTATCTATTATTGATAGGTTTCATAATAATGTGAACTAGACCATTAATTTTCTTATTATTAATAAGGTTATGTTCAATTCAATCATTACCCTAAGATAGGTAATTTCTCTCATATAAAAGCTAATATATTTTAATAGACAATAAATTAGACAAAAACACGCTGAGGGGATGGCCCCAGCGTGTTTAATATTCGATATGCAATCAGTCTAGATGCGAGTACGACGTTTCGCTGTTGGTCTTGATGATTGACGTTTTGATGCAGGACGTGATGCGACTTGTGTATGGCGTTTTACCGCACGGCGAATTTGGTTCGCTTTAATACGACGTTGGTCACGCTCAACAGCAACCTTACTTTCCGTTTCTACTGGCAATTCCACCAGCTCACGAAGATAGTTAGTTTGCTCTAAACCAAGCTCCGTCCATCCTCCACGAGGCAAGCCTTTTGGTAAATCAATATCACCATAACGCACACGGATTAAACGGCTGACTTGGACACCAACAGATTCCCAAAGGCGACGGACTTCGCGGTTACGCCCTTCAGTCAAGGTGACGTTAAACCACTGGTTCATTCCTTCTCCGCCACGGTAAGAAACCGTTTTAAAAGAAGCTGGACCATCTTCCAGTTGTACACCATTGATTAACTGGCGAATTTTTGCATCATTAATTTCGCCAAATACGCGTACTGCATATTCACGTTCAACTTCACGACTAGGGTGCATTAAACGATTAGCTAACTCACCATCTGTCGTGAATAGCAATAAGCCGCTTGTGTTAACATCTAAACGGCCAACAGCAATCCAGCGAGCTCCCGTTAACCGTGGTAAACGGTTAAAAACGGTTGGGCGCCCTTCAGGATCATGACGTGTGCATAATTCGCCCTCTGGCTTGTAGTAAGCCATTACACGGCAGATTTCCTTTTCAGCTTCTTTGATCGCTAATAAACGGCCATCTAAACGAATTTTTGTTGCGGGTGTGACTTCAACACGGTCTCCTAGTGTAGCAATTTTGCCATCAACACTAATACGACCCGCTTGCAGGAATGTTTCGATTTCTCGACGAGAACCATGCCCAGAACGAGCAAGGATTTTCTGTAATTTTTCAGTTTTTTGCGGTTTTACGCTCATGTAACCCTCTGCTGTCGCCTTCACAGGCGTCAAATACCTTTTTGGCACGTTATTTTTGCCGCACCAAAAAGCAATGAATTTGAAAACCCGCGCATTATACACAGGTTTGTCCTGAACCCCTATTACTTATCTGTATATCGCACTTTCAATACTATTTTATTTAATTCAGTACTGAACCTTAGACTTTCCAATAGTGATATTTACTCAAAAGGCGTTGGATCGCCAGTTCCGACTCGTGCTACAACCGGTGTATCATCAGTAAAGTCAATCACCGTTGTGGGTTTTTGCCCAATATAGCCACCGTGGATCACTAAATCGACTTGTTTATCAAGTAAATCGCGAATTTCTTCAGGGTCTGATTGCGTGAAATCATCACCGGGCATAATCAAACTCGTTGACATCAACGGTTCACCAACCGCTTCGAGTAAATCTCGCGCAATCGGGTTCGACGGCACACGCAAGCCTATGGTTTTACGTTTTTCATTCATTAAACGCCGCGGAACCTCTTTCGTTGCCCGTAAAATAAAGGTGTAATTACCCGGCGTATTATTTTTAATTAAACGAAAAACGGTATTATCAACATGTGCGTAATTCGATAGCTCAGAGAGATCCCGACACATTAATGTAAAATTATGGTTAGCATCCAGCTGACGGATACGACAGATGCGCTGTAGAGCATCTTTTTCTTCTAAACGACATCCAATGGCGTACCCTGAGTCGGTAGGGTAAACAATCACACCACCTTTATTTAAAATTTCAACACTCTGGCTAATAAGTCTTGCCTGAGGGTTGTCCGGATGGATATAAAAAAACTGGCTCATACATACCTCTAATTTTTGGGTATCGACAGCATCACCCGGCAAAAATACCTATAAATGCTACTATCTCTTAATTCCATGAGATGACCTACTCAGAATAAATCATCACTTATAATAATTATTTTACACCGCATTATTAATACATCAATTGATTAGCTGCTTTTTACTGCATTCCAAAGCGTCCAAACTGCATTATCATCATTAGGTAGCCATAAGTTTCGGCCAAGTTCTATCCAAGAACATGGTCGATGAAAATCTGAACCAACAGATGTATGTAAATTAGCATTGTTGGCTAATTCAGCTAAATATTGCTTTTCATTTGGTGGTTGCTGGCAATGAGAAACTTCCATGGCATCCCCTTCACACTGTTTAAAATGCGCAACCAACCGTTTTAACCATTTATTAGATAGTTGATATTTAGCAGGATGAGCCAATACCGCAACACCGCCTGCCGCATGGATTGCGTCAATGGAGGCTTGAATTGTGCACCACTTCGCAGGGACATATCCTGTTTTCCCTTTTGATAAATAGCGCTTAAACACGTTATTAATCGTTTTTTCTTTACCTATTTGCACTATATATTGTGCAAAATGTGCCCGCGTTACCTGCCCACCACCAGAAATGCGCTGTGCGTTCTCCCACGCATCATCAATGCCTGCTTTTTGTAATCGCCTGCCCATCTCAATACCGCGTTCGAAACGACGCTCAGATTGCTCTTCTAACAATTCAACCATAGCAGGGTGTGACGGAGAAAAATTTAACCCCACAATATGTATTTCAATATTTTCCCAAAGTGTCGAAATTTCAACACCATTGACTAGCTCAATTGGCCTTTCGTTTTCAGTAAGATAGCGGCGAGCCTCAAGTACCCCCTCACAAGTGTCGTGATCGGTAATTGCTAAAATATTAACCCCTTTTTCTATCGCACGTTCGATTAACGCGGCAGGAGTGAGTTCACCATCCGAGGCAGTCGTATGGCTATGCAAATCATAGCGAGTCACTAATGGCGTCGAGGCTGTCGACATATTGATATCTTCTCCAATTTCCATGAAAAACTATTTTTCCTAATAAATTAACAAAGCCCTTGACACAAACAATGCGATCTAGTTAACTAGTACGCAAGACAACCAAGACCAAAAATAATCAGTTTATCCAGTGAGGCATACAATGACTTTATTTAACTTATCAAATCGTTGGTGGCGTGACTTCCCAAATTGGGCGGAAGCCGCACGCGCATAGTTATTGTATGTTTCAGTGCCAAACCCGCCCTTCCTCGGCGGGTTTTTTAATGTCAAAAATTAATGTAAGGCAACAAAATGAACGAACAAAGCACCACATTAGCACATTTTACGTATCTGGATAGCCCAATTAATTATCAGCCTGATCCAACATTATTATTTAATCATCTGTGTCATCAAGTTCCATCAACAATGCTGTTGGAATCCGCTGAAATTAATAATAAAGCTAACTTACAAAGCTTGCTTGTTGTCAACAGCGCACTACGTATCCGTGCTTTTGGTCAAAAAGTTGAAATCGAAGCGTTAACGCCAAATGGCCAGGCTTTATTACCCAAACTATTAGCGCAATTAACAGATTTAATCATGCATCATAGCATGCAAGAAAATAGTTTAACGGTGACGTTCAGCCTACCGGCACAAGATTTAGACGAAGACAGCCGTCTAAAGGCGGCATCTTGTTTGGACGTTTTACGTGCGCTACCCGCTCTCGCGCAAACTTATTCGACAAAGCCTGAAAATCTGTTTGTTGGTGGGTTATTTGCTTATGATTTAGTCGCAAGTTTTGAAGATTTACCCAACGTTAATACTGTTAATCACTGCCCTGACTATTGTTTTTTTGTTGCTGAGCATTATTTAGTGATTGACCATCAAAATCAGGCTGCTCGGCTAAAAAGCAGCTTATTTAGCCAAAATGAGCAAGCTATCGAAACTGTTAAGCAGCGACACTCACAAATTATTGCTTCGTGTCGGCCATTCTTACCTGCGCTTCCTTTAGCAACTGCGCCCGATTTTGCCGTATCGATAAACAAAAATGACCAAGAATATGGGGATGTTGTTACTTCATTAAAAGAAGCCATATACCGTGGTGATATTTTTCAGGTTGTGCCTTCACGTAAATTTACGATGCCGTGCTCGCACCCGTTGATTGCATACCAAAAGCTCAAAGCACAAAACCCAAGCCCTTATATGTTCTACATGCAAGATGACGCATTCACACTTTTTGGCGCTTCGCCTGAAAGCGCACTCAAATATGCGACAGAAAATCGCAAGGTCGAAATTTACCCAATCGCTGGAACTCGCCCTCGAGGCCGTAACGCACAAGGTGAATTAGACCTTGATTTAGATAGCCGAATTGAGCTTTCCATGCGTTCAGATGAAAAAGAGCTTGCTGAACACATTATGTTAGTTGACTTAGCGCGCAACGATTTAGCACGTATCTGTGAAGCGGGTAGCCGCTATGTTGCCAACCTAACTAAAGTTGATCGCTACTCTTTCGTAATGCATTTAGTTTCTCATGTCGTGGGAACATTACGCCAAGATTTAGATGTTTTTCATGCATATCAAGCCTGTATGAATATGGGGACTTTAACGGGGGCACCAAAGGTAAAAGCAATGCAGCTGATTGCGCAATATGAACAAGAGCGCCGCGGGTCATACGGCGGAGCCGTAGGATATTTTCAAGGAAATGGTGATTTTGATACCTGCATCGTTATTCGCTCTGCGTACGTAGAAAATGGCATTGCCACTGTACAAGCGGGAGGGGGCGTCGTTCTAGACTCCATCCCTCAAGCCGAAGCCGATGAGACCCGTAATAAAGCACGTGCTGTGATCCGCGCAATTGCCCAAGCACACCAAGTTAAGGAGTTATTCTAATGGCGAATATTTTACTGCTCGATAACGTTGACTCCTTTACTTATAACCTAGTAGACCAACTGCGTGCAGGTGGCCATAACGTGGTTATTTACCGCAACACCGTCAATGTAGAACATATTTTATCTGTATTAGAACAAATGATTTCACCAATTTTAGTCTTATCGCCTGGCCCAGGAAAACCTAGCGAAGCAGGTTCAATGCCAGAAGTTTTAAGGCGAGTAAAAGGCAAAATTCCTGTTATCGGTATTTGTTTAGGCCACCAAGCTATCGTAGAAGCCTATGGTGGGACCGTCTCTGCCGCAGGTGAAATTTTGCATGGTAAGTCATCAATAGCCACACATGATGGTTTAGCCATGTTTAATCATCTTGAAAACCCAATATCAGTGGCTCGTTACCACTCTCTTGTTGGTAGCCAAATTCCTGAGAGCTTGACCATTTGTGCCCAGTCAAATGGCATGGTCATGGCTGTACGTAATGATAGCGATAGAGTTTGTGGATTCCAGTTTCATCCTGAATCCATTTTAACAACGCAAGGCAAACAGTTGTTAGAAAATACCGTGGCATGGGCTCTTTCTACTCCCAATGCAATCGAATCCTCTCATTCGCACTAACGGAATACTAAAGAGCCAATTATGCAAAATATTTATGATAAATTATTTAAAGCGCAACCGCTGACTCAACAAGAAAGCCAGTTCTTGTTTAATGCCATCATTCAAGGTGAATTGACAGAGCCTCAGTTAGCTGCTGTATTAATCAGCATGAAAATGCGTGGTGAACAACCACAAGAAATTGCTGGAGCCGCTCTAGCTTGTTTAGAAAATGCACAACCCTTTCCTCGTCCTGACTACTCATTCAGTGATATTGTTGGCACGGGTGGAGATGGTGCAAATAGTATCAATATTTCAACAGCGAGCGCATTCGTTGCTGCTGAATGTGGTATTAAAGTTGCCAAACACGGTAATCGTAGTGTTTCGAGCCGTTCAGGATCTTCAGATTTACTTGCAGCTTTTGGTATCCCTCTAGATCTCAGTGCACAAAGTGCTCGTGATGCATTAGATGATCTTGGAGTTTGTTTTTTATTTGCACCGCAATATCACAGTGGGTTTCGCCATGCAGCTCCTGTACGCACTCAGTTGAAAACCCGAACGTTATTCAATGTATTGGGCCCATTAATTAACCCTGCTCGCCCGCCAATTGCTCTTATCGGTGTTTACCAAGCGTCATTGGTAAAACCGGTGTCTGAAACATTACAGATGCTTGGTTTCACCCGTGCAGCTGTGGTACACAGTGGAGGAATGGATGAAGTTTCATTACATGCAGTCACTCAAGTCGCTGAACTAAAAGATGGTAAAGTACAACATTACCAATTAACTGCAGATGATTTTGGGTTAGAACCGTATCAATTACGTGACTTAGAAGGTGGTACACCAGATGAAAACCGCGTATTGCTTAGTCATTTACTTCAAGGCCATGGGCAAGCCGCTCACGAAGCGGCTGTAGCGGCCAATGTTGCCATGTTGATGCGTATTAATGGCCATGAAGACTTAAAACAGAACAGCGAACACGCACTCGCAATTATTCGTAGCGGTAAAGCATTTGACCGCGTTACAGCACTCGCGGCAAGGAAACAATAAAATGAAAGCGACAGTCTTACAAAAAATTGTTGATGATAAAGTTGACTATTTAATCGAACGCAAAGGCAAACAACCGTTAGAGAGCTTTATTGCTGATATTCAGCCTAGTCAGCGTAGTTTCTATCACGCACTAAGCGCAAAACGCCCTGTTTTTATTTTAGAGTGCAAAAAAGCCTCTCCTTCAAAAGGGTTGATTCGTGCTGACTTCGACCCTGCAATGATAGCTAAAACTTATGCACCCTACGCATCTGCGATTTCTGTTCTTACTGATGAAAAATATTTTCAAGGGAAAATGGATTACTTAACGATTGTCAGTAATACCGTAAAGCAACCCGTGTTATGCAAAGATTTTATCATTGACCCATACCAAATCTACCTTGCACGTTACTACCAAGCGGATGCTATCTTACTGATGTTATCTGTCTTAAATGATGATGAATATATAGCATTAGCTGAAGTTGCTCATCAACTTGGTATGGGAATATTAACGGAAGTCAGTAATGAGGAAGAATTAGAGAGAGCTATCCGGTTAAAAGCCAAGGTTGTTGGCATCAATAACCGCGATTTACGTGATCTTTCTATTGATTTAAATCGAACTCGTGAACTCGCCCCCCGCTTAGCGGAGGGTACCATTGTGATCAGTGAGTCAGGTATTCATCAGCATCAACATATTCAGTCGCTAAGACAATTTGCGAATGGTTTTTTAATTGGTAGTGCATTAATGGAGCAAGCTGACCTAGATAAAGCCATTCGAAGCTTGTTAGTAGGAGAACATAAAGTCTGTGGTTTAACCCGCGAACAAGACGCAAAAGCCGCATTTGAAGCAGGAGCACACTACGGCGGGTTGATTTTTGCTGAAACCTCCCCCCGAAAAGTGACGTTGTCACAGGCGCAAAATATCATCCATGCCGCGCCGTTAAAATATGTCGGTGTTTTCCGCAATCAATCTGCCGACTTTGTTGCCCATATCGCCAAACAGCTTGCTTTATCTGCTGTGCAATTACATGGTGAAGAAGATGCTTCTTATATCAATACGTTAAGAACATTTCTACCAAGCTACTGTGAAGTTTGGAAAGCACTCGATATGTCACGAACGACTTTAAATGACTACGACACACAAGGTATTGATGTGTTACTGCTGGATAATGGCTCCGGTGGAACTGGCAAAACCTTCGATTGGTCAGCAACCCCCTCGTTCACAACACAGAAATTAATGATAGCGGGCGGGCTTACCCCTGATAACTGCCTAGACGCGGCAAAGTTACTGTGCAACGGATTAGACTTTAATTCAGGGGTTGAAATTGAACCTGGTATAAAAAGCGAACAAAAAATAAATTTGGTGTTGTCAGCGTTGTTAGCCGAATCAACGGCTCACTAATACACAACAAAAGATAAAACTCCAACACCAATTAATGTAACTGATAAAATGGACAATCGATAATGAGCAAATTAGATCCGTATTTTGGCGAGTTTGGTGGACAATATGTCCCAGAAATTCTTATTCCCGCATTAAACCAATTAGAAGATGCGTTTATCGACGCACAAAATGATGCTGAATTTATTCGTGAGTTTCACGACTTGCTAAAAAACTATGCAGGTCGCCCGACTGCACTCACGTTGTGCCAAAATTTAACGGCAGGTACAAAAACAAAACTCTATTTAAAACGTGAAGATTTATTACATGGCGGCGCCCATAAGACAAACCAAGTATTAGGCCAAGCACTACTGGCTAAGCGAATGGGGAAAAGCGAAATTATTGCAGAAACTGGCGCTGGGCAACATGGGGTTGCAACAGCGCTTGCTTGTGCATTATTGAACATGAAATGCCGTATCTATATGGGCGCAAAAGATGTTGAACGCCAATCTCCCAACGTATTTCGTATGAAATTGATGGGCGCTGAAGTCATTCCTGTTCACAGTGGCTCAGCAACCTTGAAAGATGCCTGTAATGAAGCATTAAGGGACTGGTCTGGCAGCTATGATAAAGCACACTATTTATTAGGGACAGCAGCAGGGCCTCACCCATATCCAACAATTGTACGTGAATTCCAACGCATGATTGGTGACGAAGCAAAACAACAGATTCTCGAAAAAGAAGGCCGTTTACCCGATGCGGTAGTTGCATGCATCGGTGGCGGTTCAAACGCAATAGGCTTATTTGCCTCTTTTATTCCAGAAGAAAGTGTGAAATTAATTGGTGTTGAACCTGCAGGATTAGGGATTGAATCAGGGCAACATGGCGCTCCATTAAAACATGGTCGTGTCGGGATTTATTTTGGTATGAAATCACCGATGATGCAAACCAGTGAAGGTCAAATTGAAGAGTCGTATTCCATCTCTGCAGGATTAGATTTTCCTTCCGTTGGGCCTCAGCATGCCCATTTAAACAGTATTGGTCGCGCAGAATATGTTTCCATTACCGATGATGAAGCCTTAAATGCGTTTAAATTATTATCACGTAAGGAAGGGATTATTCCTGCGCTAGAATCATCTCATGCTCTCGCTTATGCATTAAAAATGGCGGAGAAAGAACCGAATAAAGAACAGTTATTAATCGTCAATTTGTCTGGCCGTGGTGATAAAGATATTTTTACAGTACATGATATTTTAGCCAGCAAAGGAGAAATCTAATGGAACGCTACACCCAACTTTTTGAACGTTTAGCTCAGAACCACCAAGGCGCATTTGTTCCATTTGTCACTTTAGGTGACCCGGATGCTGAATTATCATTAAAAATTGTCGATGCCTTGATTGCTGGTGGTGCTGATGCATTAGAGATTGGTATTCCTTTTTCCGATCCACTGGCAGATGGCCCAACTATCCAAAATGCGAATTTACGTGCATTTAAAAGTGAAATCACCCCGACAATTTGTTTCGAATTACTCAGCCGCATTAGAGAAAAACACCCTACTATTCCTATCGGGTTATTAGTATATGCAAATCTAGTATTTACCAATGGCATCGAAAATTTTTATATTCGCTGCGAAAAAGCAGGCGTTGACTCGGTATTAGTTGCAGATGTTCCTATGTCTGAATCACAGCCATTTCGTGAAGCTGCACGAGCTCACAACATTGCGCCTATTTTTATTTGTCCACCAAATGCTAGTGATGAGCTACTTCAACAAATTGGAAAATATAGCCAAGGTTATACATATTTAGTATCACGTGCAGGTGTGACCGGCACAGAAAAACGTGCTGAAACGCCATTGGCCCATTTATTGAGTGAATTAAACCAATATAGCGCAGCTCCCGCCCTACAAGGCTTTGGAATATCAGAGCCTGAACAGGTAAAAGAGGCGATTAAAAATGGTGCAGCTGGTGCAATATCAGGTTCTGCGGTAGTTAAAATTATTGAAAATAATCTTAGTCGCCCTGACATCATGCTTAATTTATTAACTGAGTTTGTTGTAAAAATGAAAGCAGCAACACAAAAATAGATAAAGAATAAATAGTAATCAAGCCATATTTAAAATTAATGGCTTGATTGCTTCAAAACATTTTTATAAAGAGATAAAATGACAAGTTCATTTTTCACACAATCACTTCTTAACTTAAATTCCCTTACATATATTTATATACTCTAAATAACCGTAATTTATTTTTCATTATAATTACTAGCTCACTCAATCATAAAAAAAACTTACCAAATCAAGATTTATTCAAAGTAGTGGCTACGCATTACTACTTTGATAATTACCCTTACCAAAACCATAGCAGAGTAAATATTACCCATTGATATCATTTATTATTTTATAATCAAACGTATAAATAGCTATATATATAGCAATATAGGAGCTTTACTCTTATTTTATTTACCCTTCTCAACTTTAACACAATTAAATTTTAATAATAATCAGTATATTGCATAATCACCAAGCTTTAATGGAATTTAAGTTAACTATTTTTATTTTATCTATAGTCTATTTTAGGGATATATATGAAACATTTCGCTAAGAACTCCAGCAGTCATCCAATGTTGAGAATTAAACCTATTTTTTTAAGTGTCTCTGTTATTTTAGGTTCAGCCTCTGTTGCCCACGCTTCAATTAATAACATTAATGGTGCTGGCGTCATTCATCAAAACAATGGCCCTACTATTGTTAATATTAATGGTGCGAGTAATAAAGGTGTTTCTCATAACATCTATAACCAATTTGACGTTAACCAAAAAGGCGTTATTTTAAATAACAGTGCGACCAGCAGTAATACGGTATTAGGTGGGCAAATAAATGGTAACCTTAACTTAAATAATGGTAATGGCCCTGCTACCGTTATTCTAAATGAAGTCAACTCAAATAAAGCTAGTACACTAAGCGGTATGATTGAAGTTGGTGGAAATAAAGCTCAAGTTATTGTTGCTAACCCATCGGGTATTACATGTAATAACTGTGGTTTTATTAATACAGATAGAGCAACCTTAACAACGGGCATTCCTATTGTTGCAGGTGGTGATATTCTTGGCTACAACGTTTCAAATGGCCAAATCACGATTAACAACCGTCTACAGTCAGACTCACCAACAGATATCATCGCTCGTTCGGCAGTTATTCGTGGAAATATTACAGCTAAAGAAATTAATGTTATTACTGGTAATAACTTTGTTGATGCAGATGCAACTAACTTTATTATCTTTTCCATTATACGTATCAGGTAATACTGCACAAATCATTGATCAACAGATCAATAATCAAGCAACACAAGATAGATCTCGTCAGCAACAAACACAATTAGAAACTAAAGACGTTTTAGGTAAAAACAGAGAACAAGCAAACAATATTTTAGTTTTTGATGATGAGAAAGACTGCTTTGAAATGAAACGAGTTATTTTGCTTTCCGAGCCAAAGCTCCCATCAATGCGACCTTTAGAGACATATGCAAATCAAGTCGTTGGTGTTTGTATTGGTATTAACGGTGTAGAAACACTCGCTAAAGGCCTACAGGATAAAATAATTAAGTCAGGCTATGTAACAACTCGGGTTAATATTCCTGAACAAAACATCAGTGAAGGAACTTTAACGCTCCAAATTATTCCAGGTAAAGTGGCGAATGTAAAACTTGCTGAAGGTAGCGATACTTATATTACTTTAGGGGCAATTATGCCTGCTAAAGAAGGAGACATTCTGAATATCCGTGACATCGAACAAGGTTTAGAGAACCTTGAACGGATACCGGGTGCTAAAGTGAATATAAAGCTAGCGCCGGGTAAAGAGCTTTCCACATCTGATATTTCCATACAAAGAGAGAAATCATCTCACTTTAACGTAGGTGGATATTACAACAACTCAGGAAGTCGCCAAACGGGTAAAGATCAAGTCGGGGTGACTCTGTATGCTAATAACCTAACGAGTTTAAACGATACCTTATATGTATCTGCAGGAAAAAATGCAAAAAACCAAGCGCGAAACAGCACCAGCAATGCTTCTATTTATTATGCTGTTCCCTATAATTATTGGCTTTTCTCATTGTACGCAAGTAAAAGTGACTATAAGCAAACTATTAATGACTCTGTACTCAGCTATAAGTACTATGGTGATAGTAAATATTATAATACGACAGCAAGTAATGTATTTTACGTGGACAAACTTATAAAGATACCGCATCTATTCAACTAATTAAGCGTAAATCAAAATATAAATTAGAAGATGTCACCTTACTTTCACAACAACGCGACTTAACCAGTCTGAAGCTTGGCGTTAACCACCGACAGAATATTGATAACTCAACTGTTGACGCTTCAATTTACTATCAACGTAACGTACCTTGGTTTGGAGCCGATGAAAGCTGGGATATGAAATACGGTGATGTCAGCACCATGGGGCGACTATTCACTCTCGATGTTTCAGGAATGCTCCCTTTTGCGTTCAATGATTTTGTGATGAGTTATAACCCACAATTATTTGTACAATATTCACGAGACCGTTTAACCATCCAAGATCAATTCTCGTTAGGTAACCGTTGGACTGTACGTGGTTTTGATGAAGAGTTTTCACTAATCGGAGATAAGGGGTTTTATTTACGAAATGAATTTAACTTTTATATCCCTGGCTTCTCCTTTTATCCCTACTACGCACTTGACTATGGCCGAATATTTGGAGGTGTTTATCCACTAGGCCTCTATTCTGATGACCAATTATTAGGTACGGCTATAGGCATGAGAGGTAATGCTAATATATTCAGTCATGACTTATTTCTAGGTGTACCACTTTATAAGCCGGATGAATATGAAACTAGCAGTGTCAATGCTGGGTTAAACGTGCAGTGGTTTTGGTAATTTAATATTGCAAATTTGAATAATATCTTAAAGCTGAATATGCTCCTGTATTCGGCTTTTTTATTTCAAGGTAGTTAGTCTCAATATTTTATTTAATCTTTATTAATCAACCTAAATAGTGACAACCAATAAATACCTTTACTTTATTATCACTCTATAACACTAATTAACATATTATAAATATCATCATCATAATTTGTTATTATTATGATGGCCATTTGTTAAGCGCATGTTCAAACTTAATAGTAATTGAAAAATCCGAGAATACGAATATTCTCGGATTTCCTACTTCTCTCTAATCCTTCAGAATTCAGGTAGTACCTGTATTGCGTCCAATCAAATTCTTAGAAACGGTAACCCGCACCAAACATAAATACAAATGGGTCTAGGCGAGTATCAATTTTTTGATTACCCAATGTTTCATGCTTAAACTTCACATCAGTTTCAATATTCATCCACCACACTGAAGCATTCAGCATCCAGTTATCAGTCAGCATGTAGTCCATACCTGCTTGTGCTGCAAAGCCCCAAGAGCTTGATAAATCAAGATCTGATAAACCGTTAGCTTTCCCTGTTGAGTTAAATTTCTCATCAAAGAAGAAGGTATAGTTAACACCGGCACCTAAATAAGGGCGTAATTTATCTTCTTTACTACCAAAATAATACTGCGCCATTAAAGTTGGTGGTAAATGTTTAACAGTTGCAATTGTACCTAACGGTCCTACGCCAACTTTGTGTTCAAACGGAGTTGCTGCTAATAATTCCACACCGATATTATCAGTAATCATATACCCAAATGTTAAACCTAATTGAGTATTGTTATTAACATCAAATGAACCTAAACCTAATACATTTTCAGAACCCGCATTTGGACGTACCGTTGCAGTACCTGTACGGAAAATAAAGTCGCCAGCTTCATGAGCAATAGAAACTGCTGGAGCTAAAGTTGCAGCAGCTAATACAAGCGCAGTGAGTTTTTTCATTATCAATCCCATTCCTATGTTTTTATTTTAGGAAAATATACCTTATTATTTAAATTGATGTTCAAATCAAGATCACATCTTTTACTAATTTATAGGTAAACCAATAAATATGGATTTATTATTCCATTTATTGTTTTTTTATTTTTGATTTAAATCAATTTTTATAAAGTAACTAACAAAATAAAAATTTGATTTCTAAATATAAATATTTATTTCAATATTTAAACATGCATAAAAAATACAATTTATATAGGCTCATTTTTTTAGTTAATTAAATTCGAGCATCATGAACAATATATTTTTCTTAACCTCCCGATTTTTATTATCTTTCTCTACCTCTAGGCGAGATACTCAGTTACAATTAGATTAAAATTTTGATCACGTTAGTAGATAGGAGCAGTGTCATGTCCATTTCGGCCAACTCACTCATTAGTGATAGTATCAATTTCTTTAAAAATCAATTGAGTGGCCTCCTCACCATTGTGCTCTTAGCCACCGTGGTAAGCCTTGTCATTTATGCGATGATGATCCCCAATGAACAGATGATAGGTGTTCTTGCACAAGCACAGAGTAAGATGATTGAGTCTGGTAATACGGGCTTACAAGACTGGATCCTAAGTCTATCTGAAGAAGATAAAAGCAGTATTTTGCGTGTTTCTTTTGGTTTGATTCTTTCCGTTACTCTTGGCAGCTTGCTCCTTATTTGTGGCACATTATCCTATATCTCAGGGATGTCACGTGGCGAAGATATGACAGGTCTTCAAGCGATAACATCATCACTGAACAAAGCACCTTCTATGTTTCTTCTGTTGGTCGTGTGCTCACTGCTGATCCAATTAGGCATCACAATTATGGTTCTACCCGGCATTGTACTCGCCATTGGGTTTTCCTTAGCGCCAGCAATTTTAATAACAGAAAGTACCAACTCCTTCAGTGCGATGGGAAAAAGCTGGAAATTGGCCTATGCAAACTGGCGTGTTGTCTTACCGATGATTTTAATTTGGATGGCAGCTCAAATGCTTATCAGTGTGCTATTGGGTAACCTTAATATGAATCATATCCTTATTAATGGCATCTCTTTTTTACTCAATAATGTTGTAGCCGCATTCGCTTTAATTTACTTTTATCGTTTATATATGTTGATCACTAAAAATTAATATAATTAAGTAAAATAGAAAGGTATCAAAAGATACCTTTCTATTTACGTTATTTTTAAGAGTTATCTGAGTAAGTATCCGTTGGTGTAATTCGATTCTCACAATCATGCTCTAATATACCTGAATCCCTTTGGCTCTCTTGTGCTTTTCTTTCTTCAACACATTTCATTTGGATCTGTTGCTTACTTTGAATTAAACGAATTGCAAAATAAATATCAGGTACCACTAATAGGTCATCATCTGAACGATTAATTTTATTTTGTTCTAACCAACGATTAAGCGAGGTTCTCCGACCCGCTAATACCAAAGTTACCCCTTTCGCCTTCAAAGATGTCACAATGTCATTCAATGTGGAAAATACGCTCACATCATTATGCGTAAAGCTGACGGCAGCATCCACAATCACCCAAGCCGGCCTCTTCCGTTGATTATCTAAATGTTTATTTAACCGCTCTTTAAAGTAATTCACATTGAAATAGGTGAGTGGAGAATTGAAACGATAAATAAGGACTCCATCAACTTCTTGAATATCATTTTCTGATGTCATCGAATGCAACATACCGTGTTCATCTACGCCTAATAGTTGGTCTGTCGGCCTAAATATGACCCGGACAAACTGCAATAAACCCAATAGAACCGCTAAGCCTACACCACTGATCAAGCCAACCACCAGCACTGCACATAATGTGAAAACACATAAGAAAAAAGCTTCTCTATTGCGTTTACGCATCGAAAAAATACTACGGAAACTGAGCAAGGAATAAGTAGATATAATTAAAACCATCCCTAAAGCAGGCATAGGGATATATTCCAATAAATTTATGGAGAAAAGTAAAACAGCTAAGATAGTTACCGCAGCAACGAGGGAAACTAATTGCGTTTTCCCCCCCATCATGTCATTAACCGCAGTGCGGCTACTCGCAGCACTAACCGCGAACCCCTGGCCAAAAGCAGAAGCAATATTTGCCATCCCTAACGCTCTTAATTCTTGATCTGCATCGACGGTATAACCATTTTTGCTCGCAAAACTGCGAGCCGTCATCATAAAACTGACAAAACTAATCACGGCTAAGTTTAATGATGGAATAACAAGGTCTCGGAGTAAACTTGGTGGAAAATCAGGCATTGGTATATGCGGGAGCCCTTCACCTAAATCCCCAACGGTGCTAATACCATATTGCTCAAGATTAAATAAAATACTCGCTGCTGTTGCCAAAACCATTGCAATTAACAAAGATGGCCACTTACTGCGCACTCGCTTAATCACTAAGGTAATTACCAATGTTACAATAGCAACTAATAATGTCGGAATATGTGTTTCCACTAACGCTAATGGAAAAGCTATTAATCGCTCAATAAACCCTGAAGGCAAGGTCGTAATACCAAATACTTTACTAATTTGACTAACGATGATCGTGAGGGCGACCCCATTTAGTAAGCCTTGCAATATTGGTCTAGATAAAAAATCTGCGAAAGTCCCCAAACGAAATCTTGCTGCAATCAAACACCAAACCCCGGTCATAAAGCTCATGACGATAATCAGCTGCCAACGAACAGTTTCATCCCCCATTGCGAGTGGAGCGACAGCGGCTGCAATCACCGCGCATGTTGCAGCATCAGGCCCAATAATTAATTGTTTCGACGTGCCAAATAACGCATAGAACAACATGGGTAAAATACATGAATACAATCCAACAATTGCATTCACCCCCATTAATTCGGCATAGGCAATAGCAACAGGTAAAGCAACCGCAGCGACAGACAACCCTGCTTTAACATCAGGGCCTAAGTCAGCACGTTGATAGTTAAACAGTGTTTTTAAACCTGGCATCCAGACAAATAGCCTTGCCTTTATCATGGGGGAAAAGTACCTATAAATTAGTAAGTTAAATTATTTTCTATACTATATATATCCGAACTAATAAAGTTTATCTAGAAGTAAGTCAAATTATCGTAAAATAGTGCAAATATGATTGGTAACAAAGCATGTTTATTGGTAAAAAGGTGCAAACTTTTAACAATTGATGCCAAAATCGGTTAAACTAGGCTATTACCTTTACGTTGAGGCGCTGCATTCACTGTTATGAAACAACTTATTGATTTTATTCCTTTGGTAATCTTCTTTATTGTCTATAAAAGATACGATATTTTCTATGCGAGTGGTGCATTAATGGTGACCACCCCTTTAGCATTATTAGCAACTTATCTTATCTATAAGAAAGTTGAAAAAGTTGCAAAAATTACCTGTGCAATCGTGATGGGCTTTGCTGCCTTAACGCTTATTTTCCATAGTGATGCATTTATTAAGTGGAAAGTCACTATTATCTATGGTGCATTCGCTGGCGCACTACTCTTCAGCCAATGGTTTACTGAGAAGCCTTTAATTCAGCGAATGTTAGGCAGTAACCAAGAAATAAAATTAGCCGATAGTTATTGGACCAAACTCAATAGTGCATGGGCTATTTTCTTTATTTTCTGCGCATTGCTGAATATTTACGTTGCTTTTTGGATGGCTCAAGATATCTGGGTCAATTTCAAAGTCTTTGGTCTGACAGCAGGAACACTAATATTTACAGTATTGAGTGTGGTCTATATTTTTAAAAATATGGTTAAAGAGCCTGCAGAAAATCACGAAGAATAATTTAAAATAGCGTCAAAAACCTGCTAATTGCATATCCATTAGCAGGTTTTTTTATATGTTAATAGCGTTTGTCACCAAATGCTTTTTCAATCTTTTTATCTGTATTGTACTGTGATAGCGCATATACCGACCAAATAGCGGCAGGTAACCAACCAATAAGCGTAATTTGTAAGATTAAGCAAATGATCCCAGCAAAAGGACGCCCTATCGTAAAAAATTGCAACCAAGGTAATAATATTGCCAATAACAATCTCATTTCATACCTCTAAGTAAATAAATAAATTTCATACTATTGAGTATAGCCAATTCAATCAATTGACTAAATATGAAAAACACTTCTTGCTGTTTCTTTGCAAAAATTGATTTTCTTTCCAAATTTAGACGTCGTTTATTAATAATGAGTATCATATTTATCTTATTTTTGCAGCAATTCAATTAAATAGCTATTATCAATCAATAACTGAGTGGTTCCAGTTTACTATTGCATATGTAATTTGTTATAAATGCAAAATCAAAAGTAATAACCCTTTTAATACGAGTCAGATATGCAATTGCCGAACGGTGAGTTAGTTTTACGTACATTAGCCATGCCTGCAGATACTAATGCAAATGGTGATATTTTTGGCGGCTGGTTGATGTCACAAATGGATATAGGTGGCGCTATCTTAGCAAAAGAAATTGCGCTAGGGCGTGTGGTCACTGTGGCGGTAAACGGCATTAAATTTCAAAAACCCGTTGCCGTAGGCGATGTTGTTTGTTGTTATGCACGCTGTCTAAAAACAGGGAAAAGCTCAATTACCATTAATATTGAGGTTTGGGTAAAAAAAGTCGCAACGGAGCCTGTTGGCCAACGTTATCGTGCAACTGATGCAGTATTCACCTATGTTGCCGTTAATGACGATAGCACCCCACGTTCATTACCCAAAGAAAAACAACATTTTCAGTTAGCAAGTTCAGATCAAAAAACTAACGAAGCATAAGTTTTCTACTCCACTCATTATGTAAAAAACAAAAAGCACCATCATCGCTGTGGTGCTTTTTTGTACAGCCCAATAATATCCATTAGACTTGACTAACAGTGCCATCCAATTTGAAATAAATTTCAGTCACGTAGCCTTTTGCGGGTTGCTTTTCAAAAGTCCAACGGTTCATTGCGCGTTTTACGTCTCGCTCAAATAGCCCTTTAGGTGTAGCTTCAACAAATTCAATATTTGTCACTCGGCCATCATCATTGATATCATAGCGAACTTTCACATACCCTTCTTTACCTAAACGACGCGCACGTTCTGAATAAGCAGGAGCTTGTTTATGCAGAGCCCTAGGGCCACTTTTCTTAGTCGATTGACTATTACTTGCCCCTGTATTGTTTGCAGTCTTTATTGGGCTATTATTCGTTTTCGGTGCAATGACGTCTGATTTAAGATTATTCATCGCCAATTGCTTCTCAACTGGCTTAACATCTTCTTTAATTTTTTTCTTTTCTTCCTGTTTTGGCTTAGGCTTTTTCTTCACCTCAGGCTTTTTCTTAGGTAATGCAATGACGGGTTCAACTACCGGTTCGGGTTCGGGCTCTATAACGGGCTCCGGTTCGGGCTCTACCGGTGTTTCAACCTGCTCAACGGGCTCAGAAGCAGGCTCAGGGGCGGCAAAAGCAACCATAGCAATCGTCAATGGTTCAGGGTCTCTGACCAAGTTAGGTTGATTAAAAATCCATGCCATTGCAAGACCCGCATGAATAGATAATGAAACGACGATAATTAAAGTCCAACGCATCCAACGCATATGCAATTTCTACCCTACACCTGTCAACCAAAAAGAATATGACTGATAGTTTAAATGCAAATAGCAATCATATTCAATAAGGTTTGTCATACAAAGTGAAAAATGTGAGTGTACACTGTAATAACCTTACTCAATCCATTGGGTAAAAAGTAGGGAATGTCGACGATGGTAAATGTCAATTTTACGCATTGCATAGATGCGCATGTTTCGCCTTGAGTGCCCTTCTAACCAGCGTCTACGGCGACGTAGGGATTGTCTTAACATACGCCAACGCCCTACTTCATGCCTACTACGTCTCATTTAATTGTGTCCTTTTATCGTCTAAAAATTATTAGAAAAAAATATTATATTCCTTTGAAAAAAAGAACCAAGAGGAACTTTTTATGCCATTTCAGTGCACCACTTTTAATTTCATGATGATAAGATCAACTAATAAAACTATTTTTCCTAACAAATTACGCTATTTCACGAAGCTTTTACTGCAGAATTTTGCTAAATTCTATTAAGTTGATATTTTGCTAACAGTTTTTTAGCTAAACTATCTTTTTTTGAACCTTTTTCTTATCAGTGAGGCATCTGACCCGTTATGGCAACCGTCTATACACTTATGAGTTGGCTTCTGTTCTTCCTATATTGGCTAATTATTGCAGCAATTACAGTTCGCATTTTAGTCAAAAGAAGGCCTGTCACCTCAGCCATGACATGGCTCCTGATTATTTATATCCTGCCATTGGTCGGAATTATTGCATATGTCGCCTTCGGTGAGCTTCATCTTGGTAAACGTCGAGTCGATAAAGCTCATGACATGTGGCCATCTGTAGCCACATGGTTAGAAAATCTGCGAAATTCAAAACATATCTTTGCCACTGATAACAGCCCTGTTGCTGAACCATTATTTCAGTTAATTGAAAAACGCCAAGGTATCGCGGGGGTTAAAGGTAACAGGATTCAACTTCTGACCACTTGTGAAGATTCATTGAAAGCAATTGTCAATGATATCAATAATGCTCAGCACTCAATTGAAATGGTATTCTATATTTGGCAGCCTGGTGGTTTAGTCGATGGGGTTACCGAAGCCTTACTTAATGCCGCTAAACGCGGTGTTAAGTGCCGAATTATGGTGGACTCCGCGGGAAGTTGGCATTTTTTCCGTAACGATTACCCTGAAAAAATGCGTGCTGCTGGTATTGAGTTTGTAGAGTCATTAAAAGTTAATTTGATGCGTTTCTTCTTGCGTCGTATGGATTTACGTCAACACCGTAAAATAGTCGTTATCGATAACTATATTTCATATACTGGCAGTATGAATATGGTTGACCCCCGTTATTTTAAGCAAGATTCAGGGGTTGGCGAATGGGTTGATATTTTAGTGCGTATGGAAGGCCCTGTGAGTACCACATTAGGCATTGTGTATGCTTTTGACTGGGAAATGGAAACTGGCCAACGCGTACTTCCACCACCGCCTGATAGTAATATTATGCCTTTTGAACAGGCTAATGGGCATACAACACAAATTATCGCCTCAGGCCCAGGTTTCCCTGATGAGTTGATTCAACAGTCGCTGATGACCGCGATGTTCTCTGCACGCAAACAACTGATCATGACTACCCCTTATTTTGTGCCTAGCGATGACCTTTTGCATGCAATTTGTACAGCAGCAATGCGGGGTGTAGATGTCAGCATTATTATGCCAAGGCAGAATGACTCATTCCTTGTCCGCTGGGCAAGCCGTTCATTTTACAGTGAATTATTAGCTGCTGGCGTTAAGATTTACCAATTTGAAGATGGCTTATTGCACACCAAGAGCGTATTAGTGGATGGCGAGCTCAGCCTTGTCGGTTCAGTCAATCTTGACATGCGAAGTTTATGGCTCAATTTTGAAATCACCGTGGTCATTGATGATAAAAGTTTTGGTAGCGATCTCACGCTAGTTCAGTATGATTATATTGCACGTTCAACGCGTTTAGAAATCGAAGAGTGGGAACAACGCCCGTTCTGGAACCGTGTCGTTGAGCGCATTTGTTATTTCTTTAGTCCATTGTTATAAATTAAGTTTATTAGGAAAGGTCATGACCAAAATACAAAATACACCTTTAATCGATGAAGACGACATCATTGAAATGGCTTATGACCTTTTTCTTGACGGGGCAATGGAGAATCTAGAGCCCGCTGACCAATTAATTTTTGCTTTGCAGTTTGAAGAGCTAGGCGCCGCAGAAATTGTGCCTTTTAGTCATAACTGGCAAGATATTATTAATGATAACATTGAATTAGAGCAACTAAGTGAAGTCGTTATCGGCTTAGCTCAAAGCCCGGATGCCGAATTAGACGATATTTTTGCTCGCATATTGATTAGCCGCCACCCTTCCAAACCGTTTCACCATATTTTGTGGAAGAAATAATCGATTAAAAGGGACATTTTGTCCCTTTTAGATTAATTAAAGTAAAAGCCCCCTTTTGGCCATCATGAGAAAACCATTACAGTGGATCAATTTTCAAACAAGACACCGCATGTTTGAAACTCCCTTCTAATAATGGCCTTGTTTTTGCACACTCTTCATCTGCTAATGGGCAACGGGTTCTAAATACGCAACCTGAAGGCGGGTTAATTGGCGATGGCAATTCACCTTCTAAAAGCTCTATCACCTTATTTTTTTCTTTATCGGGATCAGGAACTGGAACCGCAGACATCAATGCACGCGTATAAGGATGTAAGGGATTATTGTATACCTCATCATAGGTACCAAGCTCCACCGCATGCCCCAAATACATCACTAAGACACGGTCAGAAATATGCTTAACCACCGCCAAATCATGTGCGATAAATATCAGTGATAGCTTCATTTCACGTTGTAATTCTTGAAGTAAATTAACAACTTGCGCTTGAATTGACACGTCTAATGCAGAAACTGGCTCATCGCAAATCACAAGTTTTGGTTCTAAAATCAATGCTCTTGCGATACCAATGCGCTGGCATTGCCCTCCCGAAAACTCATGGGGGTAGCGGTTAATCAAGTTTGGTAATAACCCAACCCGCATCATCATTTTTTTCACTTTTTCTGTGATTTGTGATGGTGACATTTTAGGATGATAGGTTTTCAATGGCTCGGCAATAATATCGCCGATGGTCATTCGCGGGTTAAGTGAAGCCAAAGGATCTTGGAAAATCATTTGGATATCACTACGAATGCTACGCCATTCTTTGTCGGTTTTACCTAACAAGTTCTGCCCAAGCCAACTTACAGTGCCATCTGTCGCTTTGACTAACCCAATGAGTGCACGAGCAAAAGTGGATTTACCACACCCGGATTCCCCGACTACCCCTAATGTTTCGCCTTCATATAAACGCAGTGTTACGCCATCTACCGCTTTAAGACTTTTGTTTGGTTGCCAAAACCACTGTTTTTTATCTCGGATCTCAAAGTGGACTTTAAGGTCATTCACTTCGAGTAAAACTGGCCTATTTTCATGGGTACTCATACCAATTCCTCCAGTGGCTTAAAGCAGGCACGTAACCGCGTTTGACCAAATGTGGTTAATGCAGGTTCTTGGTCAACACATTGCTGAACTGCATATTGGCAACGAGGTGAAAATGGGCAGCCTTTGGGTAAACGTAATAAATTAGGCGGATTGCCTGGAATGGTTGCTAAACTCTCGTCATCACCATCAAGGCGTGGAACTGCAGCTAATAAGCCAAGTGAATATGGATGAGATGGATGATAAAAGATATCCTTCGCAGTACCGTACTCCATCGTACGTCCTGCATACATCACTAGGACTTTATCACATACCCCTGCGACGACCCCAAGGTCGTGGGTGATCAAAATAATTGCAGTATCAAACTCTTGTTTTAACTCATTGAGCAACGTCATAATTTGCGCTTGTACTGTCACATCAAGTGCGGTTGTGGGTTCGTCAGCAATTAACAGCTTTGGTTGGCATAACAGTGCCATTGCAATCATGACTCGTTGTCTCATTCCTCCTGAAAATTCATGTGGATACATATTCATCCGCTTACGTGCTTCCGGCATTTTAACGGCATCTAACATCCGAACTGATTCTTCGAAAGCCTCCCTTTTACTCATACCTTTATGTAGCATGAGAACTTCCGATAATTGAGTACCAATTTTCAAATAAGGATTCAATGATGTCATTGGGTCTTGGAAAATCATGGAAATCTCTTCCGCCCGCATACGGTTTAATTCTTTTTCTCTTAGATTCAAAATCTCACGGTCATTAAACATGGCAGAGCCATTAATTTTGCCATTTTTGGCAAGCAAGCCCATTAGTGCGAAAGCGGTTTGTGATTTTCCTGAACCTGATTCGCCTACTATTCCAAGCGTTTCCCCCGCACTTAATTCAAAGTTCAATTTATTTACAGCGGTAACATCACCATCTTGGGTCGCGAATGTCACACTGAGATCTTTCACAGATAACAGAGGGCTTTTCATTGGGTTATTTAACATATTATTCCCTCTAGCGATCTTTCGGGTCGAGCGCATCACGCAGCCCGTCACCGATAAAGTTAAAACAAAATAGCGTGATGACTAAAAAACCAGCTGGGATCAGTAGTAACCAAGGCGTCACTTCCATTGAGTTCGCCCCATCACTTAATAACGCCCCCCAACTACTTAACGGTTCTTGTGTCCCTAAACCTAAAAAGCTTAAGAATGATTCAAACAAAATCATACTTGGAACTAATAATGAGGCGTAAACGACTACTACACCTAAAACGTTAGGAACAATATGTCGTAGAATAATCTGCCGCGTACTCACACCACAAACAAGCGCTGCTTCAATAAATTCTTTACGTTTTAATCCAAGTGTTTGCCCGCGAACAATACGCGCCATATCCAACCATGACACCATTCCTATCGCCACAAAAATCAATAAGATATTGGTACCAAACAAGGTGACTAACAAGATCACAAAAAACATAAATGGAAAGGAGTTTAAAATTTCTAATATACGCATCATGATGGAATCCACTTTTCCACCTACGTAACCAGCTAATGAGCCGTACAGTGTGCCTACCACAACTGCGACTAACGCAGCGGCAACCCCCACCATTAAGGAAATTCGCCCACCGATCGCAACACGCACTAATAGATCTCGGCCTGAAGCATCTGTACCAAAATAATGTCCAGTTGCCATATCAGGTGGCATTGACATCATTTCCCAATCGGTATCGTCGTACAAAAAAGGCGACAACATGGGCGCAAAAATGACAAATAAAGTAATTAAGAACAACACACATAAGCTAAAAATTGCTGCACGGTTGTGCATAAAACGGCGCCTAGCATCTTGCCATAAACTGCGCCCTTCAATATCGAGCTGCTCTGAAAAGTTCGCCAGAGCTTCACTATTTTTTTGGTTCGATAGCATCGTGTTTCTCCGACTTAGTAACGAATTTTAGGGTCAATAACGGCATACAAAACATCGACAATCGCATTAAATGCAATTGTCAGTACCCCAACTAAAATTGTTAAGCTCAATACCAGCGAATAATCACGATTAAGTGCACCGTTAACAAAGAGTTGACCGATCCCCGGTAACCCAAAAATGGTTTCAATGACCATTGACCCAGTAATAATCCCTACAAAAGCAGGCCCCATATAGGAAAGCACAGGAAGCAACGCAGGTTTAAGGGCATGGCGTAAAATGATAGTTCTTAGTGGTAATCCTTTTGCACGGGCAGTACGAATGAAGTTTGAATGCATAATTTCAATCATCGAGCCGCGTGTAATACGGGAAATACTCGCGATATACGCTAATGAAAGCGCAACCATGGGCAGAACCATATGTTTTAGGTTCCCACCATCCCAGCCACCACCAGGGAACCATTTCAAGTGAATGGCAAAAATTAGCACCAATAACGGCGCTACAACAAAGCTTGGGATAACAACCCCCGTCATGGCAAACCCCATGACTGTAAAGTCCCATTTGGTATTTTGGTTGAGTGCGGCTATCACCCCTGCGGATACCCCAAATAACACAGCAACAATAAATGCAGTAGCCCCTAATTTTGCAGAGACAGGGAATGCTTTAGCCACTAAATCATTAACACTGTAGTCCTTGTATTTAAATGATGGGCCAAAGTCACCCTTGGAAAGCTGAATTAAATAATTAAAATACTGCTTATACATAGGGTCATTTAAATGATATTTCGCTTCAATATTTGCCATTACTTCCGGTGGCAATTTCCGCTCGCCAGTGAATGGGCTCCCTGGAGCTAATCGCATCATAAAAAATGAAATGGTAATCAGAACCAAAAGAGTCGGAATGGCTTCTAACAACCGACGAAAAATAAATTTCAACATCGCTCTTTCCTACTTCTATTGCCTAAATAGGCGAATATCTGGCTCCAATAAATGGAGCCAGAGCAACTATATTAGTGTTTAATAATATATAAATCTTTAGTATGCAGATTATCTAATGGGTCTTTGCCACTATAGCCACCCACATAAGGTTTCACTAAACGCGTATTAACATAGTAGTAAAGCGGAACAACCCCTGAGTCTTTATCGAGTAATTTTTCAGCTTGTTGATAGAGTTCTGCTCGTTCTTCATCTGTTTTGACTTGCAATGTTTTCTTCATCACCGCATCAAAATCTGTATTTTTATAGTGAACGGTATTATTACTGCTGTAGGAAAGTAACATATTGAGGAAGGATGAAGGCTCGTTATAGTCCGCACACCACCCCGCGCGTGCAACATCATAGTTGCCTTGATGTCGGCTATCTAAGAATGTTTTCCACTCTTGGTTTTCTAATTTCACTTCCGCACCAATATTTTTCTTCCACATAGAAGACGCTGCAATCGCGATACGCTTATGTAAGTCTGAGGTGTTATATAATAAATTGAATTTTAGAGGATTCCCTTTGTTATATCCCGCTTCTTCTAGCAACTGTTTCGCTTTTTCATTACGCTGCTCTTGGGTCATATTCGCGTACCAATCTGGTTTTTCTGTTTTCATTCCGCTGGTAAATGGTGGAGTGAAACCATACGCAGGAATATCCCCTTGAGCTTTAACTTTATACGTAATTGTGTCTCTATCCATAGATAGCTTTAACGCTTCACGTACACGAGGGTCGTTAAATGGGGGTTTTTCATTATTAATTTCATAATAATAAGTACACAAATATGGACTTACCCGTAACTCATTCGGCATATTTTTCTGCAAACTTTTGAACTGTTCGATAGGTAAGTTACTGTATGTCATATCAATTTCACCACTACGGTAGCGGTTAACATCTGTAACTTCTGAGGAAATCGGTAAAAAAGTCACTTGGTCAATAATGGTATTCGCATTATCCCAATAGCTTGGGCTTCGCTCTAATACAATGCGCTCATTGACTGTCCAATCCTTCAATTTATATGCCCCATTACCCACAAAATTCTGTGGCTGCGTCCACTTAGCACCATGTTGTTCAATAGTTTTTTTATTTACTGGGGACATAGATGAGTGAGCTAATAATTTAGGGATATAAGGAACAGCTTCACTCAGTGTAATAACTAGGGTTTTGTCATCGAGAGCTTTAATACCAAGTTCTTCAGGTTTTTTCTTTCCAGAGATAACATCGTCAATATTATTGATATGGGCATATTGTAAATAACTCGCATAAGGTGATGCAGTATCAGGATCAGCCAATCGTCGCCAGCTATACACAAAATCTTCGGCTGTGACAGGGTCACCATTAGACCATTTAGCACCTTCGCGAATTTTAAATGTCCATTCTGTAAAATCTTTATTTTCCCAGCTTGTTGCTGAACTAGGTAAAATTTCACCATCAGGCCCCACAATTGTGATCCCTTCAAAAAGGTCTCTCGCTAAAGCAGATTCCGGCACCCCTTCAATTTTATGTGGATCTAATGACTGAGGTTCTGAGCCATTATTACGAACCATTAACTGTTTTTCAGCCAGTTCAACACCTGCGGGAACCGTTGCTGCAAAACTTGTTGCTATAGAGCCCATTGCTAACCCAGCCGTTACGCTAAGCGCAATAATCGATTTATTGATTAATTTACTCATCTTATCGGTTACTCCCATACATAATTATTATGATTGTGTGTTGATATATGTTCACCCAGTAGATGAACACTTTTTATAATTATTTAGATATTATTAATTAGGTTCACTTATATATAACCGTTTAATATCCGTATAATCAAGGGGGTCATTACCTTTAAATCCGCGAACACTCGGTTTTATCATTCGAGCACTAACGCGATAATAAACAGGAACAATAGCCGAATCCTTGTCTAGCAAGGTTTCCGCTTGTTGATAAATTGCATGGCGAGATGAAGGATCTGGAGCTGTCAGCGCTTGCTCAAGCAAGGCATCAAAGTCCGAATTATTATAAAAAGCGGTATTATTACTATTTTGAGACAACATCATATTCAAAAATGCAGTTGGTTCATTGTAATCTGCGCACCACGTTGCCCTAGCAACATCGTAATTTCCTTCATGGCGGCTTTGTAATGATGTTTTCCATTCTTGGTTTTGCAACGTCACTTGCGCACCAATATTTTTCTGCCACATCGATGCTGCAACAATAGCTTGCTGTTTGTTTTGATCTGAAGTGTTATACAATAAGTCAAATTTCAATGGGTTTTCTTTGTTATAACCCGCTTGTGAAAGTAAATCTTTAGCGCGCTGATAACGTTGTTCTGCCGATAAATTAGCCCATTCAGGTAATGCAAAGTCACCATTATTGATAAAGCTTGGCGTAAAACCATAAGCGACTTTTTGCCCTTGAGCGATAATTTTATTGGTAATTATTTCTCTATCTAAACCCAATTTTATTGCTTCACGTACTCTTGGGTCATTAAACGGCGCTTTTTGATTATTTATTTCATAATAGAACGTACACAAATATGGCCTAACATATAATTCATTGGGCCTTTCTTGCTGCATTTTTTTATATAAAACAGGTGGGATTGCAGAATTTGAAATATCAATTTCACCACTACGGTAACGGTTAATATCACTCACTTCGGAGCTAATCGCTAGAAAGGTCGCTTGTTCAATACGGCTATTGGGATTATCCCAATAAAATGGGTTTCGTTTGATAACAATACGTTCATTTACCACCCACTTATCCAATATGTATGCCCCATTTCCAATAAAATTTTGGGGTTGAGTCCATTTATCACCATGCCGTTGAATTGCAGACTTATTCACAGGCTTCATAGACGTATGAGAAAGCATATCGACAAAATAAGGTACCGGATGGCTTAGCGTAACCTGTAGATGTTGCGGATCAAGTGCCTTCACCCCCAGCGCTGTTGCAGGCATTTTCCCTGCTAAAATCGCATCTGCATTTAAAATATACGCATTTTGTAGATAACTTGAGTAAGGAGAGCCTGTATTAGGGTCAGATAAACGTTGCCAACTATACACAAAATCTTCAGCGGTTACAGGTGAGCCATCACTCCACTTTGCATCTTCCCGCAAAGTAAAAACCCAAGAGGTGTAATTTTCATTGGTCCAATTTTTAGCAACGCCAGGAACTGCCTTACCGTCTATATCGGTATACACGAGGCCTTCTAATAAGTTTAATATCACATTGCTTTCTGGCACCCCTTCCACTTTATGGGGATCAAGAGATGTTACTTCTGAGCCATTATTAATTGTGATTACCTGTTTTACTTTTTCCGTGCCATTTGCTTGTAACGCAACAAATAATAACGAGAGCACACCATAACCAAGTGTTGATTTGAACATCCTATCCCTCACGATTCATTGATGGCGCTATAACCTCATTAGCAACCTTATTTACGCTGATATTTAAGCCCTAAGACTGTTATTTCCTTATGGGCAATCCACTTTATGACTCCAACATTCAAAACAATTAATTAACATTCGCTAGTTAAAAACTTTTGATAACTTTTAAAAATAACAACCAAAAATTATGTTTATCTTTAAATTACAATGCATTACAAAAGCATAATCATACAATACAAGATAGACCTCAAATTCGAATCCAAACATATCATTAACAAACGCCAATTAGAATAGTGAATAAATTTACGTAGCTCACAATTCCTTACTTTTTATCCCTGTTTTAGCAAAAAATGCCACATATAATTACAGGGAACATTTTTTTCATACGTGATTATTGATGACTAAAATTTTAATAAGCCAATTAAAACTACCTGAAGAGCAAAATTGATGTATGTAATACGATAGGAACTAACGATAGATATGGCTGCAAATAGGTTTAGTTTGCAGCCATAAAAAGAGAAGAAATTAGATTATAATAAGCCTGGGAATATGGCTTTAACCCCGGTCACAATAAACTCTATCCCCAGCGACATCAGTAATAGGCCCATGATACGCGTCACCACGTTGATCCCTGTTTGACCTAAGTAACGAACCAATAAAGACGCTGAACGAAATAATAACCAACAACAAAAAGCAAATGCGATACTCGTCAAGGCTAAACCTAAAAAGTTTTGCCAACCATGCCAACGAGATGACCAAACGATACAAGAACTGATTGCCCCAGGCCCTGCCATTAAGGGTAAAGCCAAAGGTACAACACCAATGCTATCCCTAACCGCAGTTTCTGTTTTTTCTTGCTTATTCTGTTTGTCTTCACCAATTTTACCGCTAATCATTGACATCGCTATTGTGACGATCAAGATCCCACCAGCAATACGGAAAGAATCAATTGAAATACCAAATAATTGCAGAATTGAGTCACCAATTAATAATGATGTACATAAAATGATAGCAACTGATGTATTTGCAATAGTATTGGTTTTATTTCTCCCGGCATTACTTTGATAGTTTGTCATACTAATAAACACAGGCAATATGCCAACTGGGTTCACAAGTGCAAACAAGCCAATAAAGAATTTTATATAACCCGATAAATCAAGTAATGCGCTACTCACCCATTCATTTCCTTAAGCAGTTCTCTTTAGAGATTCATTGATATCTTTTATGATTTTACCACCGATGTTATTAATTTCCTTGAGCAAAACAATATTTTCTTTAACTTGCTAAATTTGCTTAGCATTTAGTTAGGTATACATAAATTATCTGCACAAATTGTTTTGATAATATTAAATTAAGCAATAGATGAACAACATTTATTCAACTTGTGCATATATACACGTGCTGAAAGGAGTCAGCTTGGCGTTTTCGTGATATAGATCACTTTATTTAATTACCGTTTTGTTAATCTACTCTTAACTGATAGGCAGAGCTAATGAGGATATTAACTCAAAACTGAATAAGGTTTTTAAGCCAATAAGCGATCATGAGCAGCGTTATTATAGATAACATCTATACTTTCATCTTTAAGCATTTCCTAGTTCTATAGATGCATTTTGCTCATTGGCTTAAAAAGTTTAACATTTATCAGGAGTAATCTATATGTCCGTAACTAACGTTACCGAACTCAATGAACTCGTTGCTCGTGTCAAAAAAGCTCAACGCGAATTCGCAACTTTCTCCCAAGAGCAAGTTGATGAAATCTTTAGAGCCGCCGCCCTCGCTGCTGCTGACGCACGTATCCCCCTAGCAAAACTCGCTGTCGAAGAATCTGGAATGGGTATTATTGAAGATAAAGTGATCAAAAACCACTTTGCTTCAGAGTATATCTATAATGCGTATAAAGACGAAAAAACCTGCGGCACGCTATCTGAAGACCCAACATTTGGAACAATTACTATCGCTGAGCCGATTGGTATTATCTGTGGTATTGTTCCAACAACAAACCCAACTTCAACCGCGATTTTTAAATCACTGATTAGCTTAAAAACGCGCAACGCTATTATCTTTTCTCCGCACCCTCGCGCTAAAAATGCAACTAACCGCGCAGCACAAATCGTGCTTGATGCTGCCATTGCAGCGGGGGCACCGAAAGACATTATTGGCTGGATTGATTCCCCTTCTGTTGAGCTATCCAACGCTTTAATGCACCACCCTGATATTAACCTGATCCTAGCGACAGGTGGGCCAGGCATGGTCAAAGCAGCTTATAGCTCAGGTAAACCTGCAATTGGTGTTGGTGCTGGTAATACCCCTGTCGTTATTGATGAAACAGCGGACATTAAACGTGCCGTTGCGTCCATTTTGATGTCAAAAACATTCGACAACGGTGTTATTTGTGCTTCTGAACAATCCGTTGTGGTTGTGGATGAAATCTACAATCAAGTTCGCGAACGTTTTTCAAGCCATGGAGGCTACCTGCTACAAGGAAAAGAGCTTAAAGCGGTTCAGGATATCATCTTAAAAAATGGCAACCTAAACGCTGCTATTGTTGGTCAGCCTGCCTATAAAATTGCAGAAATGGCCGGCATTACCGTTCCAAAAACAACTAAAATCTTAATCGGTGAAGTCAAAACCATCGATGAGTCAGAACCGTTCGCACATGAAAAACTTTCACCATTATTAGCGATGTATCGTGGTAAGAATTTTGAAGATGCAGTTGCAAAAGCAGAACAATTAGTTGAAATGGGGGGGATTGGCCATACCTCTTGCTTATATACTGACCAAGATAACCAACATGATCGTGTTAACTATTTTGGCCAAAAAATGAAAACAGCGCGTATTTTAATCAATACGCCAGCGTCACAAGGTGGTATCGGTGACCTGTACAACTTTAAATTAGCCCCTTCTCTGACTCTAGGTTGTGGTTCTTGGGGTGGTAACTCCATCTCTGAAAACGTAGGTCCAAAACACCTAATCAATACCAAAACTGTGGCGAAGAGAGCTGAAAATATGTTGTGGCATAAACTTCCGAACTCAATCTACTTCCGCCGTGGTTGCCTCCCTATCGCCCTTGAAGAGATTGCAACTGACGGTGCTAAACGCGCTTTCATCGTAACTGATGGTTATCTATTCAATAATGGTTATGTTGATGAAGTGGTTAGCGTTCTCAAAAAACATCACATTGAAACAGACGTTTTCTTTGAAGTTGAGGCAGACCCAACATTAACGGTGGTTCGTAAAGGTGCAGCCCAAATGCAAGCATTCCAACCTGATGTGATCATTGCATTAGGTGGTGGTTCACCAATGGATGCGGCTAAAATCATGTGGGTTATGTACGAACACCCGGAAACTCATTTTGAAGAATTAGCATTACGTTTTATGGATATACGTAAACGTATCCACCGTTTCCCTAAAATGGGCGTTAAGGCTAAATTAGTTGCTATCACAACGACTTCGGGAACAGGTTCTGAAGTCACGCCATTTGCGGTAGTGACTGATGATAAAACAGGCCAAAAATATCCATTAGCAGACTATGCATTGACGCCAAATATGGCAATTGTTGATGCGAACTTAGTCATGAATATGCCTAAATCTTTAACGGCTTTTGGTGGTTTAGATGCGGTCACCCATGCGTTAGAAGCTTATGTTTCTGTTTTAGCTAACGAGTTTACTGATGGCCAAGCACTTAAGGCCCTGAGTCTATTAAAAGATTATTTACCAGCCAGTTACCATGAAGGGGCTAAAAACCCTGTAGCAAGAGAACGTGTCCATAACGGGGCGACACTTGCAGGTATTGCTTTTGCAAACGCATTCCTTGGTGTATGTCACTCTATGGCACATAAGCTTGGCTCAGAGTTCCACATCCCTCATGGGCTTGCTAATGCTTTGCTGATTTGTAACGTTATCCGTTTTAATGCGAATGATAACCCAACAAAACAAACTGCATTTAGCCAATACGACCGCCCTCATGCACGCCGCCAATACGCAGAAATTGCGGATCACTTAGGGCTCACTAAAGTCGGTGATCGTACTGCTGAGAAAATTGAAAAATTACTCGCATGGTTGGAGGAAATAAAAGCCGATTTAGGTATTCCTAAATCTATCCGTGAGACTGGTGTTACTGAAGCTGACTTCTTAGCTCGCGTGGATAAACTTTCTGAAGATGCATTTGATGACCAATGTACAGGTGCTAACCCTCGTTATCCTTTAATCTCTGAAATTAAACAATTATTACTGGATTCTTATTATGGTCGCGAGTTCGTTGAGCATCAAGACGCACCCGTGATTGAAAAAGAGGAAAAAAAAGCGCCTCAGAAAAAACAGCCGTAAAAAAAGAAGCTGAAAAGAAAAGCACTAAGAAATAATGTATTAAACATTATTTAAAATAAAGGCACTGCAATAATTGCAGTGCCTTTTGTTTAGCTATTAAAAATGAGTTACTGTAAAAATACATAAAATCGATATTATATAAAACGATTCAACTCGCTGAGTTTATCTCACAGTTGGTCATAATAGGTTGATATCAGAGAGCTATTTTATTTCCTACACCAAACGATTTCCATTCATCTAAAGTGGAGTGCCTGTTTAGGTATAACACCCTCATTCATCAACTGAGCTTGTTTTATTGCTTCTGAATAGTGTTTACGACAAACAGAAATATACTTTTCATTGCCACCTATATCGACTTGTAAGCCTTTATATACAGGTATCCCATCACTTCCTATACGTAAAACCTTACTTGCCTTACGGCCACAATAGCAGACTGTTTTTAGCTCGACTAATTTATCAGCCCAAGCAAGCAAATATTGGCTACCTTCAAATAATTGCCCCGCAAAATCAGTACGCAACCCATAACATAAAACTGGAATATCCTCGTTATCGACTATGTCACATAATTCTTCGACTTGTTTTTTTGTTAGGAACTGACACTCATCAATAAGAACACAATGCACTTTTTGTGTGCTATTTTCTTTTTTTATCAGCTCGGCCATATTTGTTGTCGCTGAGTAGAGTAACGCCTCTGCTGATAAACCGATGCGCGATGAGACTTTTCCTTGTTCAAAACGGTTATCTATCTCTGCAGTAAAAATAACCGTACGCATCCCTCTTTCATTATAGTTATACGATGATTGCAATAATGACGTTGATTTTCCCGCATTCATAGCTGAATAATAAAAGTAAAGCTGAGCCATTTGGCTGTTCCCTCAAAATTAATATACGTAATAATTTTACCATAAAACAGACTTTATGATTAACAATAATGGTCTGTATGTCCTTTACTTATTGAAAATTTAACTTTTTTTTCGACTATACTCGTTCCTTATTGCAAATATTGCTTAGCTTGTATGCAATAAAAACCAATTTGATATTAACTATAAACAGTTTCAATTAAAGCACATTCCGCTAAAAATCATCATCAAAAAAAGAAAATTTAAGGAATCCATCCCTTCAATTCATTCTGCGTAAAAGTAAAATGAGACTCTCCTCTTCTTTTTCGAATAATTTAATCACTACGATTTTAGCTTATTCCTATTTTTCGTTTAGTTCAGTTATTGATAATAGCTATATATATATCTACGAAAAGTTTATTTTTCTTTTGTAAAAAAATTGCAATCGCTAAAGATTACTTTTAAACTAAGGAAGTAATTTAGCTATTGCAGAATTTAAAATAGCATTCTATTATTACTGTACACATGCCAACTAATAATTTGAGACCAGGAAAATGAGCGAATCATTAAAAGCGTTAAATAACATCCGTACTCTTCGTGCTCAAGCTCGCGAAGTAACTTTAGAATCTTTAGAAGAAATGCTGGAAAAATTAACCGTCGTTGTTGAAGAACGTCGTGATGAAGAGAGCCAAGCTCGCGCGGAATTAGAAGAACGTAACCGTAAATTGGAAAAAGTTCGTGAAATGATCCTTGAGCAAGGCGTCGATTTAAATGACCTTCTGCAAACAATGGACTCAGGTAAAAGCACTAGCACCCGTGCTAAACGTGCTGCACGTCCAGCTAAATACAAATATGTTGATGAAAATGGCGAAACTAAAACTTGGACAGGCCAAGGCCGTACTCCAGCTGTAATCAAAGTTGCCATTGAAGAACAAGGCAAATCTTTAGATGATTTCTTAATCTAATCGCCTCAACATGTATTCTAAACACCCTTTTATAAGGGTGTTTTTATTTTAAAGCTTTATATATTATTTTATATTAACCTGTAATAAGAAAAGGTGCTTAGCTATTATAACTCCCCCCTTCAGCACGAAAGCCTCATAACTACTGCCCTCTGCTTCAATTAACTGCCCTGTTTAAGCTTTTGCGGCGTATTACGCTATCGACAAATAATCATGATAAATAAAAATATGTAGTAAAGATATGTAAGCTTAATTAGATAAATTTAAATATTGTTCAGTGATTTTATTTATGTAATGAGGTTGTTTGTTAATTTTTACACCCTATACACTTATAGGATGTACAGGCTAAAACAGCCGAAATCAGAGCGATACCCCTTAATATTTGATATCTATTGTTAGTAATTATTTTTTCACGCATAAAAAAGGCTAACAAATTAAGTTAGCCTTTAATAAAAATTCATTGTGGAATTTTATTTTGCTGAATTCAATGATACTGATAATTCTTTCAACCACTGGGTAAAATCATCTCCCAGCGCATCATGTTGCATTCCATATTCAACAAACGCTTTCATATAACCTAGCTTATTTCCGCAGTCATGACTTTTACCACATAAGTGGTAGGCTTCTACTGGTTCATTATTTTCCATCATTAATGCAATGGCATCAGTTAATTGTATTTCATCTCCAGCACCTGGTGCTGTTTTGGCTAATGCATCCCAAATCTTTTCAGATAAAACATAACGACCAACAATAGATAAATTAGATGGAGCCTCTTCACGTTTTGGTTTTTCAACCATACGGATAATTCTTTTACTATCCCCTGGCGCTAACATTTCACCATTACAATCCACAATACCATAGCTAGAGACATCTTCTTCTGGTACTGGCTCAACTAAAATCTGACTTGCTCCTGTAGACTCATATTGCTCTAGCATTTCACGCAAATTAAATTTGGTTAAGTCTGTACTGTAACGGTCTAAAATGACATCGGGTAAAATAACCGCAAAAGGTTCTTCACCGACTAACGGCTTAGCACACAAAATAGCATGCCCTAACCCTTTCGCTATTCCTTGGCGTGTTTGCATAATCGTTACGTGGCTTGGACAAATAGATTGAACCTCATCCAATAGCTGGCGTTTAACACGCGCTTCCAAAATAGCTTCTAATTCAAAGCTTGTGTCAAAGTGGTTTTCAATGGAATTTTTCGATGAATGGGTCACTAAAACAATTTCATTGATCCCAGCCGCAATACATTCGTTAACAACATATTGAATCAGAGGCTTATCGACTATTGGCAACATTTCTTTTGGAATAGCTTTTGTTGCAGGAAGCATACGAGTTCCTAAACCTGCAACAGGGATTACCGCTTTACGCACCTTGCGCTGTGTCATTTTTATCACTCCAGATATCATCTTAGCCTCTCTAATTTCACTAAAGTACCAAGAGGCGTTTTAAGTGCGCAGAAGTATATCAGGAAATATTCATGAATAAATAGCGACGAGTCCGAATAGGGGTATTTAGATTACAGGAGTATGCATTTTAGGCATTAATTATGTTTCGGGATTAAACATAAGTTTTATTTTCTGACTATTATTACGAATTAAACACTGCCAAGCATTTCCTTTTACCTCTAAGTGATTAGATTGATAAAATTTTAGCGTGCCTAAAGGAAGGCTTCTAGGTAACTTAACATGTGTATTTTCTGTCGTTATTTCCGCTTCTAAGCCCGCACTCGCCATAATAATCGATTTATTCTGTGTATTAAAATACCCTAATAATAGAGGAAATTGCCCACTAAACCCCGAATCCTCCAGTAAATAATTTATTTGATTAATGATCCTGTCAATATTCGGTAGTTTTTTTTCTGGGTAGCTTACCGCACTTTTTAAAAGGTCATTAAACACAACTCGAATCAAAAAAGCCGCCATAATACCTTCTTGGGGAGAACGTTCAGTGTCAATGCAGTAGAACCCTATTTGGCTATCTGAAATAGGCGCTAGGTCTAATAATAACCCAAATCGGCTAGCCTCATTAAGTTGACGATAGTTAATTCGATAATTATTTATAATTTGGTGTACTGGCGGTTGTAACTGTTTCAATACCGCTAACATATCTTGGGTATGATCTTGCATTAATGTAGAAATTTGATGAATTTCCTCGTCAATCAACTCTGTTAGGTTACTTTGCTCAGGGTACAGTGCTGAAAGGAGTGTCACTTTGACTTCATCTAAATTTTTTATTGGCTTTAATAAAGCATCCTTAGCCCCTAAACGAAACATTCTATCTAACTGAGTAAAATCTGTTGTTGCTGTGATCACAATGACTGGAATATCGATATTGCGAGAAACGAGCTCTCTCATAAATGCTTCACCATTCATGACCGGCATGCTTAAGTCACATAGAATGATATCAGGGTTGATACGGTCTATTGTTAACATCTCTATTGCTAATTGACCATTATCTGCGGTATAGATCTCAATACCCAGTGTTTCTAGGTAGTTTTTTAAAATTGTACAGAAGGTGATTTCGTCTTCTATTATGAGTACTTTTCTATTTTTCATAAGATACCTACTGCAAAAGCCTGGTTTAATTAACAATACAATTATTCATACGATAAAATCATTTATTCACCATCATTTAAGTATAGTGATTTTTCAATCTTATACTTATTTTTATAGGGAGTGTTATGAAATCTCAAGCAGAAGATAAGTGTTACTGTGGTAACGAAGCACAATTTGAACAATGTTGTGCCCCTTTTTTGCAAGAAAAATCGATCCCACAGACGCCAGAGCAGCTTATGCGCTCAAGATATAGCGCTTATGTACAGCAAAATGCCGATTATCTGATTAAAACATGGCACCCTGATTGCCATGCCCAAGAGTGGTATCAAGAAATTGTAAATAGTTTCTCGAAGACACAGTGGCTTGGCCTTCGTGTTATTAGTTCTTCTTATGCCAAAAATCCTAATGAAGCTTATGTCGAATTTTCGGCTTGCTTTATTGATGAAAAAGCTGATCATAAGCAGCTTATTCATGAACGTTCGCGTTTTATTAAGATGGATTCGTGTTGGTTTTATATAGACGGCATTACTCCCAAAGTTGGTCGTAATGATTTGTGTCCTTGTGGCTCTGGTCAAAAATATAAAAAGTGTGGGCATCCAAACTAATCACCCTTTATTTGATATCTGTCTAATAAGACACATGCAATACTCAATCCGTCATTTTCTTTTTTATATCGCTTTGTTAGTTAAGGATTAGGCTGTTTCATGCAACACAAAATTGTACAGAAGAAAATTCTCAGGACAATTTGCCCTGACGCGAAAGGATTAATCGCGAAAATCACCAATATTTGCTATAAGCACCAACTCAATATCGTACAAAATAATGAGTTTGTTGATCACCACACCGGCCGTTTCTTCATGAGAACTGAGCTAGAGGGTATTTTCAACGATGAGACATTATTAGCTGACCTTGATGATGCATTACCGGTTGGATCTCAACGCGAATTAAATACAGCAGGTCGACGTCGTATTGTCGTTATGGTGACAAAAGAAGCTCATTGTCTGGGCGATCTACTCATGAAAAGTGCTTATGATGGTTTGGATGTTGAAATTGCAGCGGTTATTGGAAACCACGACACCCTAAAAAACTTAGTCGAACAATTTGATATCCCATTCCACCATATTAGCCATGAAGGCCTAACTCGCGAACAACATGATGAAAAAATGACAGCGCAGATTGACCAATATCAGCCTGACTATGTTGTGTTAGCTAAATATATGCGCGTATTAACGCCTGCATTTGTGCAGCATTATCCAAACCAAATTATCAATATTCATCACTCATTTTTACCCGCGTTTATTGGTGCCCGCCCTTACCACCAAGCTTATGAGCGTGGCGTAAAAATTATTGGAGCGACCGCGCACTTTGTCAATGACAACCTCGATGAAGGACCAATCATTACGCAGAATGTAATTAATATAGACCATACATTCACAGCGGATGATATGATGCGTGCAGGGCGTGATGTCGAAAAAAATGTCCTCAGCCATGCACTCTATTGGGTTTTAGCTCAACGTGTATTTGTCTATGGTAATCGCACCATTATTTTATAAGCCAACGTAGTGGCTTATTTAACAACACTTTGTTGATTTAACATGCATTAAGAATAAAAAAACAGCAAACAACCATTTTATTGAAAATTAATGCTTTACAGCGGCGCGTCATTTGATATGATGCCGCCCGCTGTCAACGATTACAGCAATTCAAAATCTGGTGGGATACCCAAGCGGCCAAAGGGAGCAGACTGTAAATCTGCCGTCACAGACTTCGAAGGTTCGAATCCTTCTCCCACCACCATCTAATTGATTTCACCTCCTAGTTTGTCAACAACCCCCATAAAACGATTTAACACACTTGAGTGTGATTTTGATTTATAGATATAACACACACTTTTCCCCAAAATTTTGTTCAGTGATATATAAATCAATGACTTATCAATCAACTCTTCTTCTGGATAATGGTCTATAATGCCAATAAAATCACCCTCTTGAATGAAACTTTGGCAACAGCCGATATTATCCATTTGTCTTACACTTGTTTTATTATCAACCGTTTCAATTTTTGCCAATAAATCACTCATCAATGAACTTTTATAAAATGCAGGATCACATAGCCATGTACTTTTTTGTAATAATGTAACCAGGTCATAATGAAATTTTTCATACAGTTCTTTTCTGCAATAAATACCTAATGGTGAGTTTTCTATTATTTTTTGTAATGAAAATCGCTCACTAACTACCTGTTCTGAACTAAGTATAAGAGTATTCCCATCATAATCGACAATTTCATCTACTTCGTCATAATTAAACCTTAATATATTTACTTGTACATTATTTTGATGTGCTGATTGATATAAATTAATTAAATGATTTTCCTTCCCCCAGTCATAATAAATATTAGCCTCATTGATTATATAACCTGAAAAATGTTTTTTTGTTATTTCCTTCTCCTGTAAATAAAGATCTCTTAGATCGTTATAAAGTTCTTGGCCATCCTTAGTTAATGTCATTCCAAATTTTTCTCGTTTAAAAAGCCGTTTACCTAGGCTTGTCTCAAAGTCTTTGATTGACTTTGCGATGGGAGGTGTCGTACGGTTCATCACTCTTGCAGCCTTACTTAACGAGCCATTCTCAACAACCGCCATAAACGCCTCTAATTTTCTTGAAAAGAACATATCTATGACCCCATTCCGTTTATTAAAATGTTAATCAACATACTTAGTTTTCTCATTAATAATTATATTGATCACCCCAGAAATTAACTCATAAAATGAAAAATCAAACTTGATTTTTTATTGAATGATTAACAATATTTCATAAAAGTATTTTTATAATTTCCATCATTACAAAGCAATATATTATACTGTTTAGATTGATTATTTTTTATGCCTCCACTATTAAATCACATTAAAATATAAATAACCAATTGACTTTAAATGAAATTAAAACTAGTTAATATTGAAATTATTAATTTAATTTCAATATTAAATTATACCCTAGCATTCATAATAAATTTAATTAACAATAATATTTTTTGATTAACTAAAATTATTATTATATTTATATTGAGCGCTGAATTTTGATATTGTTCTAAGAGTGAGTTATGCCATGACCGTTTTTATCATAGCCATTACTAACTATAAAACAACCTAATCATTGAAACATGCTACGCGGGGTTACAGTACAGCTACCATCTGGTAGAATAAGCATAATAATCATAAAACTAGGTGATAAAAAACCATGAAATTCATATCGTTCAATATCAATGGCCTTCGAGCTCGCCCTCACCAACTCGCTGCAATCATCGAAAAACATCAACCTGAGGTTATTGGCTTACAAGAAACAAAAGTCCATGATGATATGTTTCCTTATGAAGAAGTTAGTCAGCTCGGCTATCATGTTTTTTATCACGGCCAAAAAGCGCATTATGGTGTCGCTCTTTTGACTAAAAATGAGCCTCTTGCTGTCCGTAAGGGCTTTCCAACTGACGATGATGACGCACAGCGTCGTATTATCATGGCTGACATCCAAACGGAGCGTGGCCCATTAACTGTTGTGAATGGTTATTTTCCTCAAGGGGAAAGCCGTGACCACCCAACAAAATTCCCAGCAAAAGAAAAATTTTATCAAGATTTACAAAATTATATTACATCAACACAAACTGCTGAGTCCCAATTGCTCATTATGGGTGACATGAATATCAGCCCAACGGATCTTGATATCGGTATTGGCGAGGTAAATCGCAAACGTTGGTTAAAAACCGGAAAATGTTCTTTTTTACCTGAAGAGCGTGAATGGTTAGCCAAATTATTAGGCTGGGGCTTAGTTGATACATACCGTGCGAAAAACCCTGATGTTGCTGATTGCTACTCATGGTTTGACTACCGTTCTAAAGGTTTTGATGATAATAGAGGCTTACGTATCGACTTACTGCTTGCATCAAATAAGTTAGCAGAGCGCTGTATAGCAACGGGTATTGATTATGATATTAGAGGAATGGAAAAACCGTCAGACCACGCACCTGTATGGTCTGAATTTGACCTAACAAAATAATTTTTATCTCGGGTTCTAATGCAAAAAGGCGCTCTAAGCGCCTTTTATTGTTTTACCAGACTCAACTAGTCTTCTTTCTTTTTCGTTTTTTTACCCGTTTTTGCTGGTTTTTTCCCCGTTTTTACTGATGGGGCCGGCAGCTCTCGAAATGCCCTCAAATTTGTAAACTGGCGCGCATGGTGAATTAATTGCATCAAAGTTTGACTTAGTGGATGCATAAAATCATCATAACGTGATTGTTTCTCACTAATTTGAGTTAACACTGATTCCCAATGGGCAGTCATGTCCGGTAAAGTCGCCATGTCAGGTAGAACATGAATTAGAGCCCTTCCCGCAGGCGAGGAATGAATATAACGCCCTTTCTTATAGAGGAATTGGCGCTTAAATAGTAAATCAATGATACCCGCCCTTGTCGCTTCGGTGCCAAGCCCATCCGTTTCTCGCAATACTTTTTTTAATGCTTTATCCTGCACAAAACGCGCGATCCCTGTCATTGCGGATAGCAACGTCGCATCCGTAAAAGGACGCGGGGGCTGTGTTTGCCGTTCAACCACTTCCCCTTTTTCACATAGCAACTCATCATTTTTACTCACAACGGGTAGCGGCATACCATCATTCTCAGCATCGCGCTCTTTATTACCCAAAACAACTCGCCAACCTGCTTCAGCAAGAAATCGAGCTTTTGCAATAAATTTACCTTTTTCAATTTCGAGGTCAATCGTACACTTACGGTAAACTGCATCAGGCATAAACTGGATAATATATTGACGTGCAATCAGTTGGTAAATTTTACTTTCATTCTCAGTTAGCTTTGCTGCTGCCGTTTTTGCTGTTGGAATTATTGCATGGTGAGCATCCACTTTTTTGTCGTCCCAACACCGGTTTTTTTTATCCAACTCTGTCAATTCAAATTCAGTAAGGTCTGGTTGATGTACCGCAATTGCATTCAATACACTGTGCCGCCCTGCAAAATGTTCATCAGGCAAATAGCGGCTATCTGAACGCGGGTACGTAATTAACTTGTGCGTTTCATATAAACGTTGGCAAATGTCCAATACTTCTTGCGCACTCAACGCATACTTTTTAGCAGCTTCAATTTGCAAAGACGATAAAGAAAAAGGCAACGGTGCAATTTCAGATTCGCGTTTGTCTTGATATTGCGTCACTATGGCAGGTTTGCCCTCGATACGCGATACCACATGTTCTGCAAGCGGTCGGTGAAACAAACGCCCTTCTTCGTCTTGGTAATCAATACAGGAGTCACTTGGCTGCCATATCGCCACAAAACGCTCATCCTTTGGCGTAACAATATGGGCTTTAACCTCGAAATAGTCTTTAGGAACAAAGTTCTCTATTTCTTCGTCACGCCTAACGACTAGCCCCAAAACTGGCGTTTGTACCCGCCCAACAGAAAGAACACCTTGATACCCACCCCGTTGTCCTAATAACGTATAAGCACGAGTCATATTGATGCCATACAACCAATCTGCTCGTGCTCTTGCTAAAGCAGAGACACAAAGAGGAATAAATTCGCGATTTTCTCTTAAACGGTCAATTGCCCGCTCAACCGCTTGAGGGTTAAGGTCATTAATTAAACAACGCTTTACTTCTTTGCGTTTTTCAGGGGCGAGCTTTAAAAAATCAAGCACTTCGTCCACCAGCAATTGACCTTCTCTATCAGGGTCTCCTGCATGAACGACAATTGAGGCTTGCTTCAGCAATGTTTCAATAGTTTTTAATTGTTTAGTTACTGCGGGACGGGGCTTCAACTGCCACTTATCAGGGATAATTGGCAGATCCTGAAGATTCCAACGTGCGTACCGAGGCTCATAGGCATCCGGCTCAGCCTGCTCTAAAAGGTGGCCAATACACCATGTTACGGTTTGGCCATCACCACATTGAATAAAACCATCACCTCGTTTATGAGGTTTGGGTAATACATCTGCAATGGCCCTTGCAAGGCTCGGTTTTTCCGCAATAAACAAACGCATAAATTAATCTATCACTTCAACTAAAGGAACATTATCCTGATGGGGTAATAATTTGCCGATAGACTGTAACAAAACACCTTGCTGCTGTGCAATCTCTTTAATTTTAGAGACTTCGGAAGGTTTTACTGCAATGAGTAGGCCACCAGAGGTTTGCGGGTCACACAGTAGCTGGCGCTGCATATCATTCATAGGGCCAATAAGATGACCATAACTGTCGAAGTTACGAGTTGTTCCACCGGGAACACAGCCTGCTTCAATATACTTTTCGACATCCGCTAATTTAGGAACTTTACTAAAGGAAATTTCAGCGCGAACGTTAGAGCCTTCACAAATCTCACTTAAATGACCTAATAAACCGAAACCGGTCACGTCAGTCATCGCCGTCACACCATCTAAAGGCGCAATAACCGCCCCTAGTTTATTCATTTGGCACATGGTTTCTGCCGCTAAATGTTGATGTTCAGGTGCAAGTACCCCTTTTTTCTCTGCCGTTGTCAAAACGCCAATACCGAGCGGTTTAGTTAAGAACAGTTCGCAACCCGCTGTTGCAGCACTATTTTTCTTCACATATGCCGTATTGACAACACCAGTAACCGCCAGCCCAAAAATAGGCTCAGGTGCATCAATGGAATGCCCTCCTGCCAATGAAATACCTGCATCAGCACAAGCTGTACGGCCACCTTCAATCACTTCTCGAGCCACTTCAGGTGGTAGCTTAGCGATTGGCCAGCCTAAAATTGCGATTGCCATGATGGGCTTTCCGCCCATCGCAAAAATATCGCTAATCGCATTCGTCGCGGCAATACGGCCGAATTCAAACGGGGAGTCAACAATCGGCATGAAAAAGTCGGTTGTGCTGATGATGCCAATTCCATTACCTAAATCATAAACAGCGGCATCATCTTTCGTCTCATTACCAACTAACAAATGTGGATCATGGAATTTTGCTTGTTCTGTGTGTAAGATTTGCTCTAATACTTTCGGTGCAATTTTACAGCCACAGCCTGCGCCATGACTATATTGCGTTAATCTGATTTTTTCAGTCATTATTATTCTCTTTAGAAGTGAGATACAAAACCTGTCATGTCGGGCGCTTGTACTTTTGTTGGTGCTTTAAGCTCTGGTGTTCCTAAATAAAGAAATCCAACAATACGGTCGTTATCTCCACAACCTAGTCCTGCACGAACCACGGCATCTTCTGTCCATGCCCCTGAGCGCCATATACCGCCAAAACCCTGAGCTACAGCGGCCATTTGCATCGCCTGCACAGTACAACTCGCAGCAACTAATTGTTCCCATTGTGGTACTTTCGGGTGGTCTTTTAATTTCGCAATCACAGTAATAATTAATGGGGCACGAAAAGGTGCATTGCGTGCTTTTTCTTCTACCTCAGCACCTAACTGTCCTTCAATTGCCGCTTTTTCTAATAACTGACTGAAGCGTTTAATCCCCTCATTTTGCATAACAACAAAATGCCACGGTTTTAACGCACCGTGATCAGGTGCTCTCATCCCTGCTGCAAGTATGTTATTAAGTTCTTCGCCTTGCGGTGCTGGTGTTGTGAGTCTAGAAGCTGAACGGCGGTTCAACAAAAGGGTTAGAGCATCCATAATTGTCTCCGTTTAAGAGTAAACTGATGTAATAATCATTCAATTAGATAATTATACCCACGTTATCTATTGTTTAAGCTTAAAGGAAAATCGCTTACACTAATACAACAATAACAATGATTCGCTAGGTAAAATTACGTTATAAATTCATTGAATTGTATCATTTGTCATACGTGAAAAATATCATTGAAACATTGTACCTTGCGTATCTTAATTTTGTTATGCATAAAAATAGCCCGCAATTGCAACTAATTGTATTGATATAACTTTAATATCAAACATTCGAAGTGATGATCGGGTAACAGATTTGCTTTTGAGCATATTATTGTTAATTCGTGCTACAGACGGAAATAGCCCAGCTGTAGAAAGAAATATTTATGTGATATCCAAAAATAGTTTGTACCAGAAGCCAACACCCGTGTGGTGCAAAATATACAGGATAGGAGAAAACATGCGTCAACTATGGGACATCATCGCTACCATCTTTAGAATTAGCTGGCGAGCACTCAACTTTATTAGGGAATTCGTTTTCAACGCCATTTTCTTAGTATTATTTTTTGTCGTTATTGGGTCGATTGCCCTTTACCAAACAGATACTCAACCTGAAAAAAATTATTTTGGTGCTTTATATGTTGATTTGCAGGGCGTTATTGTAGACCAAGTTTCTGCTCCAGACCCATTTGGTCGTATGAGCCGTGAACTACTCGGTACTTCAAATAGCCGTATGCAAGAGAATTCACTATTCGACATCGTTGACACCATTCGCACCGCCGCAAATGATGACCGCATTACAGGAATGGTATTACGCCTAGATGATTTAGTTGGCGCTGATCAACCCTCTTTAGCTTATATCGGTAAAGCAATCAACGAATTTAAAAGCTCAGGGAAACAGGTTTACGCCATCGGTAACAGTTATAACCAGTCACAATACTATCTTGCTAGTTACGCTGATGATATCTACCTCACTCCTCAAGGGGCTGTTGGGGTGTATGGTTTTGCAACTAATGGTCTGTATTACAAGACACTATTAGAAAAACTCAAAGTCAGTAGCCATATTTTCCGTGTCGGTACTTATAAATCTGCAGTTGAGCCGTTAATGCGTGATGATATGTCCCCAGAGGCACGTTTAGCCAATAAACAGTGGTTAGATGCCCTTTGGAACAATTACCTCGCAGAAATCGCCAAGAACCGTAATACGACCAGTACACAAATTTTCCCTGGGGCTGATACTATTTTAGAACAATTACGATCAGTCAAAGGCGATAGCGCACAGTATGCTTTAAAACAAAAGTTGGTTGATAAACTTTATACAAACGAACAAGTTGAAGATTTACTCAGTAAACACTTTGGTTGGAATAAAGAAGATAAACAGTTTAATAATATTAGTATCTATGATTATTCTGCCAAAATAGCAGATATCAATACGGATCAAGGCGGCAATATCGCTGTGATTGTTGTTCAAGGTGCCATCATGGATGGCCCGCAAACAGCAGGAATTGCCGGGGGCGATACTATTGCAGCACAAATCCGCGATGCTCGCCTTGATGATAATATTAAAGCGATTGTCTTACGGGTTAACAGCCCGGGGGGAAGTGTCAGTGCTTCTGATTTGATCCGCAGTGAACTGGCTTCTGCCCATGCAGCGGGCAAACCTGTTGTGGTTTCTATGGGAGGCATGGCAGCATCGGGGGGTTATTGGGTATCAACTCCCGCGGACTATATTATTGCTAGTCCAAACACACTGACTGGCTCAATTGGTATATTTGGTGTGATCAATACCTTTGAAAAATCCTTAGATTCTATTGGGGTATATACTGATGGTGTATCAACATCACCATTAGCTGATATTTCTTTGACAAAAGGGATCAGCCCACAATTTGCTGACATGATGCAAATCACTATTGAAAATGGCTATGAAACATTTATTGGCTTAGTTGCTAAAGCTCGCCATAAAACGCCAGCAGAAATAGATAAAATTGCACAAGGCCGTGTGTGGATCGGGCAAGATGCACTTAAAAATGGCCTTGTCGACCAGCTAGGTGATTTTGATAATGCGGTAGATAAAGCCGCTGAGCTCGCTAAACTCACTGATGTTAAGTTAGATTGGATGAAGCCTGAGTTGACCTTTATGGATCAATTGCTACTTGAATTAACAACTAGCGTCCAAGCCGTAATGCCCGATGTACTACACGTATTTTTACCCCCAGCTGTCGCGACGGACATCCGCCAGCAAGCTCAATTTTTCTTAAAAATGAATGACCCGCAAAACCGTTATGCATTTTGCTTAAATTGCGCAGAAATTAACTGATTGCTAAATCCCCTTCAGAACCGGTGAAGGGGATTTCTCTCACAACCCCATCAATAACCTCATATCAATCTAATTATTCGTAAGTTAACGATAGTAATACGCTAACAAATACGTCAAAATCCTGATAATCACTCTCCTTCGATAAGTTGGATAAATTAGGTAATCAGATGCAGAAGAAATCAATTTATGTTGTCTACACGGGCGGAACAATCGGCATGCGCCATTCACCACAGGGATATGTGCCTGTTTCCGGTCACTTACAAGCTCAATTAGCTCAAATGCCTGAGTTTCACCGTCCTGAAATGCCTGAGTTTACGATCCGAGAGCATCAGCCGTTGATTGATTCATCTGATATTACCCCTGAAGATTGGCAGCTTATCGCTGATGACATTTGTGAAAACTACCCACTTTATGATGGGTTTGTCATCTTACATGGCACTGATACCATGGCTTTTACTGCTTCTGCGTTATCTTTCATGTTTGAAAACTTGAAAAAACCGGTAATAGTGACAGGGTCACAAATACCCTTAGAGGCATTGCGTTCTGATGGGCAAACGAATCTATTAAATGCATTATATTTAGCGGCAAACTACCCCGTTAATGAAGTCGGTCTATTTTTCAATAATAAATTATATCGCGGTAACCGCACCGTTAAAGCCCATGCTGATGGCTTTGATGCTTTTAGCTCGCCTAACTGCTCACCACTAATGGAAGCTGGCATCAATATTCGCACATTTAATACATGTCCTGCTCCTATTGGTATCGGTGAATTTAAAAGCCACCAAATTACACCTCAACCTATCGGTGTGGTTACACTTTACCCTGGACTCTCAATTGAGATTGTTCGCAATATTCTTCAGCAACCTGTTAAGGCACTAATCTTACGCTCTTACGGTGTCGGTAATGCCCCTCAGCAACCTGAATTACTCCGTATACTTCGCGAAGCAACGAGCCGAGGAATTATTGTGGTGAACCTGACACAATGCATTTCTGGTCGTGTTAATATGGAAGGCTATGCCACGGGACACGCCCTTGCTGAAGCTGGTGTGATCAGTGGATATGACATGACTTTTGAAGCCGCCTTAAGTAAGTTGCACTACTTACTTAGCCAAAATTATACCCCTGCGTTGATCCGTGAATTAATGCAGAATAATTTACGCGGTGAGTTGAGCTATGCTGATGAATAACAGATAAAATACTGAGGACATAATGAAAACAGCTTTACTGTTAGTCGATTTACAAAACGATTTTTGCACTGGCGGGACATTGGCAGTAAATGAAAGCGAACATGTTATTGATGTTGCGAATAAAGCAATGGCTATTTGCCAACAAAAACGGATAGATATCATTGCAAGTCAAGATTGGCATCCCGCGACACACCTTAGCTTCGCTGCTAATTCAAACACTCAAATTGGTGAAGTCGGTGAATTAAACGGCATTACACAAGTTTGGTGGCCTATTCATTGCGTACAAGGTGAACACGGCGCTCAGTTACACTCGAATTTAAACCAATCGCTTATTCGTGAAACTTTCACCAAAGGGGAAAACCCTCAAGTTGATAGTTATAGTGCCTTTTTCGATAACGATAAAATTAGCCAAACTCGTTTGCACGCATGGTTACAAGAACAGCATATCTCACATTTAATTATTATGGGAATTGCGACAGATTATTGTGTCAAATTTACTGTATTAGATGCGTTAAAACTAGGCTATTCCGTGGATGTTCTCGCCGATGGGTGTAGAGGTGTTAACCTAGCGGCCAATGATAGCCAAGAAGCCTTAGCTGAAATGCAAAAGCAAGGCGCAAGGTTAATCACTTTAGCTGACCTTCATTAGCTCATACTTTACTGACAAGTTTTCTCATATCAGTTGAGAAAACTTGTTTTAGTGACCCTGTCACCCTTTAGCATCATATCGAATAACCAAACTTTTTGTAAAGCAGCTGTTATTCATCATTGTTTTGTGGTTTTAAGGTCGCTAACATTTCACCTTGAAACAACATTTTCAGCTCTTGTTTGCTCTTCATCGTAATTTCACCGTTAGTCCCTACCGTCATATGTTCCGGGTCATGGTTATTCCGTGACTGCCACAATAGCACCATTTGTAAGCTATGTTCTTTCTGTTCCGGTGTTAACATCACCCCATCAGGCCATTTACCGAGTTCAACTGCTGTCACTAGGCGCTCATAAATTTCGGGGGTCATCACTGCCAACAATTGTTCAAGCTGCTCTGGATTAACTTCAACGCTCACGGTAAGGCTCCTTCAAATACACAATTAGCACATTATTTTATTTTTCTCGATTTCAGCTAAAAGCTGAATCGTTTTTGTTATTATCATAGAATAGCTTCAGCAACCTTCAGCTCTTTATCCACGTGTCTTTTCACCGCTATCATCATCAATAAAGCTTAATGATGCTGAATTAATGCAGTAACGCTGACCGGTAGGCTGAGGACCGTCTGGAAATACATGCCCTAAGTGCGCATTACAGTGTTGACAACGAACCTCAATACGATGCATTCCATGAGAGAAATCCTCAATGTATTTGATGGCCTCTTCATTAACCGGTTGATAAAAGCTTGGCCAACCACAACCTGCATCAAATTTGGTCTCAGACATAAATAAAGGTGTACCACAACATAAGCATTCGTACACACCGTCTTTACGGTTATGCAATAATTGACCACTAAAGGGTGGCTCTGTACCGGCTTGTTGTGTAACATAACGCTGCATCTCATTTAACTTTGAGATATCAATAGGTTGGTTATCTTTATTTGACATGTCATCCCTAAATATTTAAATGACTAAACGGTTTAATGGTTATCATACATCAATTTCAATCAACAAAAAATTAACAACATTTTCTGTAAAACTATTCTAAACTAAGAAGCATCTTACTTTCCGTTTTGATTTGTGAACCGTATCACATATATCACTGATAGATGGTTTCATTATGCCGTACAATCCCGATAATACGTGCGGCTGTATTTGCCGCTGAAGTGGCTGACAAATAAGCAATTGGTGGTATCAGAATTGATTTTTTTCAATAATTGACACGATTCCGCTTGACGGCTGGCAAGGTTTTGGTAACTTTAACTACAACTTAATTCACGAATAAATAGCTGGTGGAAATACTATGACTATCAAAGTAGGTATTAATGGTTTTGGTCGTATTGGCCGTATCGTTTTCCGTGCTGCACAAGAGCGTTCTGACATCGAAATCGTTGCTATCAACGACCTGCTCGATGCAGAATATATGGCGTACATGCTGAAATACGACTCAACTCATGGTCGTTTCAACGGTACTGTTGAAGTTAAAGATGGTCACCTAGTTGTAAACGGCAAAAAAATCCGTGTAACAGCAGAAAAAGATCCTGCAAACCTGAAATGGAACGAAGTCGGTGTTGACATCGTTGCTGAAGCAACAGGTATCTTCTTAACTGATGAAACTGCACGTAAACACATCCAAGCAGGCGCTAAGAAAGTTGTTCTGACTGGCCCTTCTAAAGATGATACTCCTATGTTCGTTATGGGCGTTAACCACAAAGCTTACGCAGGTCAAGAAATCGTTTCTAACGCATCTTGTACAACTAACTGCTTAGCTCCACTGGCTAAAGTTATCAACGACAAATTCGGTATCGTTGAAGGCTTAATGACAACTGTTCACGCAACAACTGCAACTCAAAAAACAGTTGATGGTCCTTCTCATAAAGACTGGCGTGGTGGTCGTGGTGCTGCTCAAAACATCATCCCTTCATCAACCGGTGCTGCTAAAGCTGTAGGTAAAGTTATCCCTGAACTGAATGGCAAACTGACTGGTATGTCTTTCCGTGTACCTACGCCTAACGTTTCTGTTGTTGACTTAACTGTTCGTTTAGAAAAACCAGCAACTTATACTCAAATCTGTGATGCTATCAAAGAAGCAGCAGCAGGCGAGCTGAAAGGCGTTCTGGGTTACACTGAAGATGACGTTGTATCAACTGACTTCAACGGTGAAAAACTGACTTCAGTATTTGATGCTAAAGCAGGTATCGCACTGAACGACAACTTTGTTAAATTAGTTTCTTGGTATGACAACGAAACAGGTTACTCTAACAAAGTATTAGACCTGATCGCTCACATCTCTAAATAAGAGCTGTCGCGTAATCTGTCTAACTGAGCCGCCAATTGGCGGCTCTTTTGTACCGTATCCAATAACAAATTAACACTTCATATTTTCTGCTATATCGCTTATGGTTGATCTCTCATTGGATACGCTATAAACACAACTTATTTTAGAATGAATACTATTCACTGCGGCTTTAAGTATGCCGGACAGATACTCTAAATAATTCAAGTGAATGAACACCGTCAACAATGCTGCAGTTTAATGTATGACGAGTATTCACTCTGTTTCATTAACACAGGCCTAATACCATGCACGATAAACTTTTTGCATTACCGGTCATCAAACAAGTCTCCGCTTACATCACTCAACGCCAACTTGGTGAGCTTCCACTCATTGTTATCTCGCATCCTAAGGTGCGTGGGGCCGTCAGTTTACAAGGCGCCCAACTTATTGATTGGCAACCTGCGGGGCAAAAACCTTGCTTGTGGCTAAGTTCAGAGAGTGCTTTTAAAGAAGGCGTTGCTATCCGCGGTGGTATTCCTATTTGTTGGCCTTGGTTTGGTCCTGTAGCTAGTCCTAGTCATGGTTTTGCACGAATTCTACCTTGGCAATTCACTGCACATAATGAACATGAAGATGGTGTTATTTTAACCTTCACATTAACAGATACAGAATATACCCGTAAATTATGGCCCCATGAGTTCACCCTGATCCTACGAATGAAACTAGGTGAAACATGTGAGCTTGAACTAGAAAGTTATGGGGACTTCGAAACGACTGCTGCATTACACAGTTATTTCAATATCAGCGATATTCAAAAAGCCACTGTTTATGGATTAGGTGGCCACTATTTCGATAAAGTCGCAGATAAAGAAGCTTATGTAAATGAACCACTGAAATTTAATAAACATACCGACCGTATTTATTCAGAACCAGAGGAATACAGCCTCTTACGTGATGACGGATGGGCTCGTACAATAGAAATTCACCATTACCATAATAGTGATGTTGTCTGTTGGAACCCTTGGGCAGAATTATCATGCAGTATGGGCGATATGCCAAATAATGGGTACAAACAGATGGTTTGTGTAGAAACAGCAAGGATCAACGTCCCAATGAAAAGTGATGCGCAGCACCCTGCTCGCCTTTCATTAGTGATGGTCAGCCGTGATAATAAGCCGCAAGATTAATTATCCATTCTGAGCATATAAGATCTAAGCACATCAAATTTCTCGATAGATAAAATTAGCCCCTGATAATCATCATGATATCAGGGGCTAAATAATTTAATATTCTATAACGAACTTAGAATGTGTAAGTGACGCCCGTCCACATAATGGCAGAAACATCTTTATTTACCATTGGGCTATCTTTCACTTCACTTGGCAGGCGGTCAACACGGCCCATTGCGAATACCGTCCAATTTTCATCAAAGCGGTAATTCCCTGTCACCTCAACGTATGGTGTCCAACTTGAACCTGGGTTATAGCGTTTTAAACCGCTATTACGTGATTCTTTTGAAGACACGCCATATTCATAACGGTTTTGGTTCTTACTATCCCATTTAATACCCAGACCTGGAGTGATTGACCATTTGTCACCTTCAAAGCCATACAGGTAGGCAAACTCACCACGAATACCATTACTGATACCTAAAATATCACCAGAAATATTCGTTCTCAGTGTACCCCAATCAGCTTTATGACGATAAGTCAGCCCCGTCATCACCGTATCACGGCGGCGGTCTAACTCGCGCATCGCTTTATCATCATTGTCTTTAGGTTTAAAAAATTGTGGGTAATAATAAGCATCCAATGATAACTGGTCTTGTGTATCATTCCATAAATAATAACCCGCAGCTAATGTATGAAAATAGAAATTCTCACTGTCATAATTAACAATAGGCACTGGCGTGACATAATCACGGCTCTTAATTCCTTTATAAGGTGTTGACTGCGCTAATACCGAACCACCAACAGACCAAGTTCCTGCAAATGCGGCCCCAGATAACACACTCAGAGCCATCGCAAGTGTCGTTAATTTAATTGCTTTTGACATATTATATTTAACCTAAAAATAATGAGAAATAGATCACATTCTATATGTTATATCAATATAGTTGCAATCCAAACATTCTTAACCAAAATCACACGTAAAGCTAAATTTTTACTATTTTCAGTATGATTGGTTAATATTTATTCTACTTTATTTTCATAAGAAATAGGAACTCTTTTCGCAAGCGCACAAAGTAGCTCATAACCAATTGTCCCCGCTGCTTGTGCAACCTCATCAACCGGTAAATTTTGCCCCCATAACTCCACTCGCTCACCAAGTTTAACATCGTCACAATCACTAATATCAATAGTCAGCATATCCATCGAAACAGCCCCCAGTAGTGCACAGCGCTTTCCTTTGCACCATACCGGCGTTCCATTTGCAGCATGCCGAGGGTATCCATCTGCATAACCACAAGCGACTGTTGCAATACGCATAGGTTTAGTTGATATAAACCGGCTACCATAACCAATTGATTGCCCAGCTGGGATTTCATGGATAGCAATCACTTCTGATTGCAATGTCATCGCTGCTTTCAAACCCAACCCAAATATATCTGCAGATTTTCCACTTGGAGAAGCGCCATACAACAAAATGCCAGTACGAACCCAATCATATTGGGTTTGTTTATGCCACAATGTCGCTCCTGAATTTGCAATACAGGTTTCTAACGATAAGTGTTCGAATTGTTGAATTTGTTGGAACGGTTCTACAACACCTGTTTTGGTATCTGAATTCGCAAAATGACTCATTAACGTTAAATGGCGTATATTCGGCATTTTAAATAACCGTTGTACTACACTTTCGTATTCGCTCGGTGAAAAACCTAAGCGATTCATTCCGCTATTTAGTTTGATATAGACTGAAATCGGTGATGATAATTGAGCATTCTCAATGGCAAATAATTGCCACTCACTATGCACGCTTGTCGTTAAATTATATTGGTCAATCAATTGCAAGTCTTGAGGCTGGAAAAAGCCTTCTAGCAATAGAATTGGCCCCTTCCACCCTTCTTTTCGTAACAAAATTGCTTCGTCAAAATCCAACACCCCAAAACCATCAGTTTCTTTCAGCGCTGACCAAATCTGCTTGATACCGTGACCATAACCGTCTGCTTTCATAACTGACCAAATTTTCGATTTTCCAACATGTTGCCGTACGATAGACAAATTGTGTTGTAAATTTTGTAGATGAATAACAGCACTTATTGGGCGCGGCATTTAAATTCCTTAATACATTTAATTAATTCTAAAATTACAATGATGCCAAAACATCAAATACTTAGCGTGCCGGCGTTAAATCACCATGCGTAACCAACTTGGTATTAAAACCATCAAGATATCTAAATACCGATAAATCATCAGACGCTATCTCTGGTGTATTCCCTGAAATTATATCTGCCAGTAGTTTCCCTGCACCACAAGCCATTGTCCAACCCAATGTCCCATGCCCTGTATTTAAATATAAATTACTGTATGCAGTCGGCCCAACTATCGGAGTACCATCCGGTGTCATTGGACGCAACCCTGTCCAAAATTGTGCTTGTTCGATGTCACCACCGCCTTGATACAAATCTTGTACCACCATTTTCAATGTTTCGCAGCGTTTTTTCAGTATATTCAAATTAAACCCAACAACTTCAGCCATTCCACCGACGCGAATACGCTCATCAAACCGCGTTACTGCAATTTTGTATGTCTCATCCAAAATGGTGGAGGTTGGCGAACGCTGCTCATCAATAATCGGCATGGTTAATGAATAGCCTTTGAGTGGATAGACTGGGATTTGAACCAAACTTTGTAGTATTGAAGTAGAGTAAGAGCCCATTGCAACAACATAGCGGTCCGCTTGCAAAATTTCACCATCAATTTTGACGCCACTCACCTTATTGCCTTCAGTTAAAATCTGCTCAACATGGCCACCAAATTTGAATTTAACGCCTGAGTTTTGTGCCATTTTGGCTAATTTTTTAGTAAATTGCTGGCAATCCCCCGTTTCATCATTCGGTAACCGCAGCCCACCGGTAAGCTTATGCTTAACAAATTCTAACGCAGGTTCGGCTTTAACTAGTTCATTTGATGTCAGTAATTCGTACGGAACACCTTCTTGCTGTAAGACCGCAATGTCATTGGCTGCATTATCAAACTGCTCAGCAGTACGGAAAATCTGTAAAGTACCACCTTGGCGGGCTTCATATTCAATACCTGTATCCGCTCTTAATTGACGAATACAATCACGGCTGTATTCTGCAATGCGCACCATACGGCTTTTATTCATTGCATAATGTTGAATGTCGCAATTCTTTAACATCTGCCACATCCAGCGCAGCTGAAATAACGTGCCATCTGGACGTATCGCCAAGGGGGCGTGTTTTTCAAACATCCATTTCACCGCTTTAAGAGGGATCCCAGGTGCACCCCATGGGGTCGCATATCCAGGGGATACTTGCCCTGCATTGGCGGCACTTGTTTCTTCTGCCACATCATGTTGCCTATCCACCACCAGCACTTCGTGCCCTTCTTGTGCTAAATACCACGCGGTTGTCACACCGATAACGCCTGCGCCTAACACTAGAATTTTCATCGCTTCCCCACAAAATAAAAGTCTGCACCATTTCTTTTAGGATAATATTCTAGGAAATATTTGCCAATGTGGTGAATTAACACTTTTAACAATACAGTTAAAAAATTTAAATTTGGTCACATTTTCTTTACATGTCGATATTAAATTCCAGCTTAAAATTCAAACAAAAAATAAATTAACTTAAATTCAATAGGATAAAAAAAATGAATTCTTAGTTATTTTTTAATTTAGAATTTTCTATCGATTCACGTGAGGCGCCCAATAAAATCAATTTATTTTATTAAACTAAGAAGAGGACGTTTGATGGTATTAAATACCAATAAACAAACAAAGATTGGTTTTTCACTTCATTCAAGTGAACAATGGCTATTTGGCTAAAATCTGTCAATGATTAATGATAAAAAAACCAGCATACTGATACAACACAACATGCTGGCCTTATGGGATTAATGTCAGTTAACTAGCGGCTTTGTGCTAAATCTGAAGGCATATTACTTTGCATACTATGCCAGATCATTCCGCTTTCTTTTCCATAAGTACGCACACAATCCATAATACGGTCATAGGCTTGCTCACGACAAAGATGGCTTAATTGTTGGTAGAAGTTCAACGCTAAGCGCCTCGCTTCAGGGTTCGAAAAATAATAGCGGCCAACACGGGTATACAGCCCTCTTAACCCGTTAATAATCAGACCATAAATTGGGTTACCAGATGCAAATGCAAGCCCACGGAAAATGTTATAATCCAAATCACTGAATGCATCTGAATTATCTTCCACTTTTTCCCGCCCAGCTAACACTTCTATTGATTTCTCTGGGTTATTTCGAAAGGCTGTGCGAATAAAGATTGCCGCAATATTGGTACGTACTGCCAATAAATTATCAATGAGTTGCGGCACTCTATCGTGATCAAGCCTAGCCAGTGTCTCCAAAATATTTAGACCTGACGTTTCCCAATAGTTATTCACTTTCGTTGGTTTACCATGCTGAATGGTTAACCAACCGTCACGAGCCAAACGCTGTAACACTTCTCGTAAGGTTGTTCTGGTCACACCAATTAATTCCGAAAGCTCACGCTCAGCGGGTAAAATTGAACCTGGTGGAAAGCGGTTGTTCCATATGCTCTCAATAATATACTCTTCCGCGAAACCGGCCGGACTTTGAGCTTTAATAACCATATTTTTATTATTCCAAACATTTAGACGGATATTGAGCAAATCATACCAGATTGTCATCACCTGATATAGTTAGACTAAAAATAAAGGGTGAAGCAAATCATATAATTTCCATATAATTCATACGCTCTCAATTAGCAAATATGCTTAAAATCTGTAAGAGATAAGAGTAGTATGTATAACACAGTACACGACATCCGCATAAAAGAGGATAACGAACCATAATGGATTTTAGTTTAAAAACAGCTTTTTTGAAAAATTTTCTGGGAAATTCGCCTGATTGGTACAAATTAGCAATTATTATATTCCTAATAATTAACCCTATTGTCTTTTTCTTTATCAGCCCCTTCGTTGCAGGCTGGTTATTAGTTGCTGAATTTATATTCACATTAGCAATGGCACTTAAATGTTACCCATTGCAGCCCGGCGGTCTTTTAGCCATAGAGGCCGTTCTCATTGGCATGACGACCCCTGCTCAAATTTCACATGAAATTAGCAATAACCTTGAAGTTATCTTGTTACTGATTTTTATGGTAGCGGGTATCTATTTCATGAAGCAATTGCTTTTGTTTGTTTTTACCAAGCTGTTGATAAATGTGCGTTCTAAACGAATTCTTTCCCTTGCTTTTTGTATAGCGAGTGCATTTTTATCTGCATTTTTAGATGCATTAACCGTTATTGCTGTGGTCATTAGCGTTTCAATTGGTTTTTATTCTATCTATCACCAGTATGCCTCTAACCAGCCCAACAACACTGACCTACAAAACGATGGTTTTATTAACAATGCAGAGCAAAAACAAACCCTCGAGCAGTTTAGGGCTTTTTTACGAAGCTTGATGATGCATGCAGGTATTGGTACGGCACTTGGTGGTGTCATGACCATGGTGGGTGAACCACAGAACCTTATCATTGCAAAACATGTCAATTGGGACTTCATTACCTTCTATATCCGTATGGCTCCTGTAACCATACCCGTTTTTGTTTGTGGCTTAGTCGTCTGTTTTGTCGTTGAAAAATTTAAACTATTTGGCTACGGTGCTGAGCTTCCAGACTCTGTACGCCAAATTTTAACTGAGCACGATAAAAAACAGACGGCTAAACGTACCAAAAGAGATCTTGCACAGTTAGTTGTTCAAGGATTAATTGGTATTTGGTTGATAGTCGCCCTTGCTTTCCATTTAGCTGAAGTTGGTCTGATTGGTCTATCCGTTATCGTACTTGCTACCGCATTTTGTGGCATCACAGAAGAGCATGCATTGGGTAAAGCCTTCGAGGAAGCGTTACCTTTTACCGCTTTATTAACTGTCTTCTTTAGTATTGTTGCTGTTATTATTGACCAGCAATTATTCACCCCATTTATTCAGTTTGTATTGCAATCCTCTGAATCATCGCAACTCTCCTTATTTTATCTCTTTAATGGCCTGCTTTCTGCTGTATCAGATAACGTTTTCGTAGGGACAGTTTATATTACTGAGGCTTTAAAAGCGGCAAATGACGGTTTGGTGTCAACGGAACAATACCAGTTTTTAGCCGTGGCAATTAATACAGGGACTAACTTACCTTCAGTTGCAACACCTAATGGCCAAGCTGCCTTCTTGTTTTTATTAACATCCGCGTTATCACCGCTGATCCGCTTATCTTATGGCCGTATGGTTTGGATGGCGCTGCCATATACCATCGTAATGACAATTGTTGGGCTATTAGGGGTAGAGTTCTGGCTAGTACCAATCACGCATTGGATGGAAAGTATTGGGTTGATAACATTCGCTCAATAACTATACTTTAAAACAATTAGCCGTACACCAATACGGCTAATTGTAATATTAGGTAAAGCCCTATCTAAAATTGCATTATTTCACTTTAATTACTTTTTTTATCGGTCTGATAGAGGCAAAATGGGCGCATCACTCAATTAGGATACTAAGTATGTTCAGATTTTTTAACTACTGCTCACAAGGAAGAGGCGCTTGGCTACTTATGGCCTTTATTGCCTTTATACTCGAGTGTGCTGCTTTATATTTTCAGCATGTTATGAAGCTACAACCATGCGTTATGTGTATCTATGAGCGCGTTGCATTACTTGGGATTATGGTTGCTGGCATAATTGGCGCAGTGGCACCGCGAAACATGGTGATACGCTGGGTTGCCATGCTTATTTGGGTTTACTCTGCTTGGCGCGGTTTAGATCTTGCATGGGAACATACCATGCTACAGCTTTATCCTTCCCCATTTGCCTCTTGTGATTTTTTCGTTAATTTCCCTGATTGGTTACCATTACAAGAATGGGTACCTGCAGTGTTTGAAGCGACAGGTGACTGTGCTGTTAGGCAGTGGGCATTCTTAGGGCTGGATATGCCACAATGGTTAATTGGCATCTTCGCGGCTTATCTCTTAGTTGCCATCATTGTTATCATCAGCCAGTTCTTCCCAGCCAAAAAATAATCTTTAAGACCCCAAATGTTACGTTCAACATTTGGGGTTTCTAAAACTTAAATCTGTTTATTGAATAACTCGTTCTAATTTCACGGGAATATTTTTATACGCAGGAATACCACATTGCGGGTCGAAATTATCTAACGAAATTAGATTATTAGCTTCAGGAAAATAAGTAGCAACGCTGCGGTCTGCCATATCATAAATCACGACAGTGAGGTTATCTAAACGGCGTTTTGTCGGTTTCTGCTCACGATCTAATGCAATGAGATTAACTTTATCCCCCGCCTCTAACTTCTGTTTTTGGGCTTCTGCACCACTGATGAAAACAACATCTCGCTGCCCAAACACACCACGGTATCGGTCATTTAACCCATAAATTGTTGTATTGTACTGATCATGGCTACGCAATGTCGCCAAAATCAATTCGCTATTTACCGCTGAATTCGGGTCTTCAATAACGCCCTCTGTCGGTACAAAGTTAGCTTTACCTGATTGCGTTAACCAACGACGCTCAGAAGCAGCGTTAGTCAGATGGAACCCTCCAGGTATTTTAATACGTGCGTTATAATCATCAAAACCAGGCAGTACCGCTTCCATCGCATCACGGATTAAGTCGTAATTACCGATAAAATCATCCCATTCAACTTTACTCTGCGGTATTGCCGCTTTCGCTATCCCTGCAACAATCGCACACTCGGATTTAAGATAAGGGCTACAAGGTTTAAGTAAACCTTTTGATGCGTGAACCATCGACATGGAGTCTTCTACCGTAACGCATTGCACACCACTGCTTTGTCTGTCTATCTCACTACGCCCTAATACAGGTAATATGAATGTCTGCTTAGCGGTTAATAAATGAGAACGATTTAGTTTCGTTGCTGTATGGACGGCTAAATCAAGCTTTTTCATACCTGAAAAACAAGCGTCTCTATCTGGCATTGCAACTGCTAAGTTTCCCCCCATACAAATTAACGCATTGGCTTTTCCTTCAGAAATTGCTTGCATACTAGCCACTGCTGCATGGCCAAATTCACTTGGTGGTTTAAAACCAAATCGTTGTTCAATTTTGTCTAAAAAGCTTTTTGACGGTTTCTCTGTAATGCCAACCGTTCTGTCACCCTGAACATTCGAATGGCCGCGCAATGGGCAAATACCCGCACCTTCGCGGCCAATATTACCTTTTAGTAGCAGTAAATTAACGAGTTGCTGCACATTTTGCGTACCATGTTCGTGCTGAGTGATCCCCATGCCATAACAAATAATGGTGCTTTTTGCCTCAATATAAAGGTCGGCAATCTCTTCAATAGACTCACGAGGTAAACCAGAAACCCTCAAGATATCTTTCCAGCTTGTTGTCTGTAAGTCATTTTTTAAAGCTTCATAACCCTGTGTATGAGTTGATATGAACTCAGTATCGAGAATAGGTTCTTTTCCTGCATCCACAGCGGCTTGGTGCTTTTCAATCAACAACTTCATGACACCTTTAAGTAAAGCTGTGTCTCCACCGATACGAACCTTATAATAGTGCCCTGCTAAAGGTGTAGACTCTAGCGTTAGCATTTCTACCACGTCTTGCGGATAGGCAAAACGCTCAAGACCGCGTTCTCTCAAAGGATTTATTGCAATGATTTTTGCGCCGCGTTTAGAAACTTCGCGCAATGAACTCAACATCCTTGGATGGTTAGTCCCCGGGTTATGACCTATACAAATAACTAAGTCCGCTTTATCAAAATCGTCTAACAATACTGTCGCCTTACCAACACCAATGGAATCAGCAAGACCAACACTCGTTGGCTCATGGCACATATTTGAACAATCAGGAAAATTATTTGTTCCATATTCACGAGCCAGCAATTGATATAAGAATGCGGCTTCATTTGAAGTTCGACCGGAGGTATAAAATTCAACAGTATTTGGGTCTGAATAACTTTGTAAACGCGTACCTATTTGCTGAAAGGCCTCTTCCCATTCGATAGGTTCATATTTATCGGTTTGTGAATTATATTTCATCGGGTGAGTTAGACGGCCTTCATCCTCTAAATGGAAGTCATCCCACTCAAGTAATTCTGTAACGGTGTATTTAGAAAAAAATTCCGGAGTTGTTTTTTTAGATGTCGCTTCCCAAGCAATTGCTTTTGCCCCATTCTCACAAATATCAAATGACGCTGTGTGTACAGGATCAGGCCACGCGCAGCCAGGGCAGTCAAAACCGTCCACCTTATTCATTTCAAACATCGCAATGATATCGTGCCCGACTTTCATTTGGCCGCGTAGCGCTTCTGCAACTGCTTTTACAGCCCCCCAACCTGCAGCGGGGCCATCATACTCTTCAATTTTCTTTTTCATTAGGCATTACTCTTTAATAAATGTAAACGTCTTTATATGTGCTTTTATAATTATCTAAAATATTCTTTATTATTTAATATTAGTAATTTCGTCGTTAAATATCAATAATTAAAATAAACACCTAAATAGATGCTCATAATTAGATGACCTATATATGATTAATAAAAAACATAATTAATAAAATGAAATATAGGAATATTAAAATAGAATAGATTAGAATGGGAATATAGCGTTAATTAACCTCTTATTAATAATTAATAGGAGGTTAATTAACTTCATAAAAAGAAGAGTTATATGCAAGAGCCCGATTGTATAATGTCAACAGCACAACGTTTACCATTCGCAAATTGACATACGGCAGTTTGTGAACCATTTAATTCTAATGTCAATGCAGGTAAGCCCCCCGCTGACACACAAGCTTCTTGCGCACCGGGCCCTAAATTGACCACTTGCTGGGCATACTGACTCGCGGAATGTTCCACAGACTTATCTACGTTTGAGCTACCACACGCAGATAGCATGACAGATATCACCCCAGCAAGTGACATTGCTATTACTGGTTTTAAAAATTGACTAACCCGATGCCTCATTTTTGTTTCCCCAATCATGCTGCCTGAATATCCTGCACCAACGGTTTAGTGCCCACCACTTTTTGAAAATAAATTGATGACTAAGACACCAATAATAATTAATAGCATACCAATAATTGCAGGTAAATCGAGTTTTTGGTTGTAAATATAAATTGCAGCGATGGAAACCAACACAATTCCCAAACCTGACCAAATTGCATAAGCAATACCTAATGGCATGGTTTTCACCACCTGTGAAAGCCCCCAAAAAGAGACTGCATAACCGATAATAACAATCAAAGACGGCCAAAAACGACTAAAACCATCAGATGCTTTTAATGTTGTCGTTGCAATGACTTCAGCAATAATAGACATCAATAAAAAACCTAGACCCTTCATTGTCTTTCCTTATTATTAGAATGAGTTACTCAGGTAACAACAAAAAAGCTCTGTTTATCATTAAAATAACACAGAGCTTTCATCTTTACGTCATAATGAAATGCGAGTTAGTGATTTGCAGCAGCGCCTATTCTATCGCTAAGGGTGTCACTATAGCGCCTGAATAAATAGACACATAATGCGAAAGCTATAAGACCAATCACACCACCAATGTAACCAATCTGAGTCATCCCCATATGGACAATAACTTGATTACCTAGCAGCGCCCCTGCACCAATACCGATGTTGAAAATTCCAGAGAAAATTGACATTGCCAAATCGGTGGCATCTGGAGATAAATCAATCACCTTAACTTGCATCCCTAAACCAATGCACATCATTGCCATTCCCCAGAACACGGATAACATCACCAAAGACCAAACATCTCTGCCTAATGGCATCAGCAATAATAAACAAATCGTCATAAATGCGATTGCTGCGGGTAAGAATGATAATGAAAACTTGCTGCTGTAGCGACTGAATATGACGCTGCCAACAATACCAGCTCCACCAAAAATCAGCAGGAGTAAAGTTGCAAAATTTTGGCTTTGTAATGCAACTTCTCGAACAAAAGGCTCAATATAACTGTAAGCCGTAAAATGTGCGGTTACTGCTAACACCGTTAATGCAAACATTCCAACGAGTGCCGGCCGTTGAAATAGCATAGGCACACTTTTTAACGAACCGGAATGTTCACTTGGTAACCGAGGTAAAAAACGGATCAAGACAACCATAGTAAACAATGCAATAACACCGATACCTAAGAATGTCGCTCGCCAACCTAAGAATTGCCCAACCACTCGGCCAAGGGGAAGACCTAATACTGTCGCTAATGCAGTCCCCGTCGCTAATAATCCAAGTGCTTGAGCTTTTTTACCTGCGGGGGCAACCCGAATAGCCAACGATGCCGTAATTGACCAAAATACAGCATGAGATAAAGCCACACCAATACGTCCTGCAATTAAAATATCAAAACTCCATGCAAAACCAGAAATAATATGGCTAATAATAAAGATAACAAATAAGAAGCCTAATAATTTACGGCGCTCTATTTTACTGGTTAATAACATTAAAGGTAGCGACATCAAAGCCACAACCCACGCATAGATTGTTATCATCAAACCAGTATGTGCGACCGTCATATCAAAGCTTTTTGCAATATCACTGAGTAATGCAACAGGTACAAACTCTGTTGTATTAAAAACAAATGCAGCAACCGCTAATGCTATTACACGGATCCAAGCTGTTTTTCTAGAAACTTGCGTCATATTTCTTTTAGCCTTCACTTTCCCACAAATAACAGATACCAACAGCTTAATTGGATGTAAAAATTGCTGCAAAAAGACATTGGTATTTAGTACAGGATTGAGTCGTTACTGAGCAACCTCTGTTGCCAATAACTCTTTTTGTGAATTGTATCACAATTTTTTATTGTTCATAAAGACTCCTTCCTACCTACTGGCAAGAAAAACAGTGGGCCTAGTAATTATTAGCGCCTCCTACATCCTATTTAATCGTTCGTTCAAATTTAACGCATTAATCTGAATATTTATAACATTCAGTTATCTGAAAACACATAGTATTACTTTCTATGCTACAATCTTGCTATTATTTTTTATGCTTAAAGGACCTTTTTAATGAAAAACCATTTTCCTACTGAACCTAACGTTAATACTTTAGCGGATGAAGTTACTTGTCTAAAAAATTTATTGACGCATATGTTGAAAGCTATCGGCCAAGCTGATGCAGGTAAAATTTTAATCAAGATGCAACGTGAAATTGCACAAATGGAAGACGAAAAACAGGCAGAAACCTATAAAAACACGTTAGAACAAATAAAAACAGGGTATCGCCAATAGATTATTTAGCGATAAATGCTATTTTAAGGATATATATACTATTGAGTGGTTTAAACTGCACAAATAACTAAGTTTTAATCATGAAAATCATCTATCTTTGTTCATGAATTAAACCATTCTTTATTCATTTAGCTCCCCCTTCAGAACCCTATGAAGGGGGCTTTTTTTTTCTACAACTTATGCATTATTCCGCTTATAAATATCTTGGCAATGCTGAATATATTCATCAACTGTCGTATCAGCGGTTTGTTTATCCCAGCTTTTCTGCTCTTCAAAAGCCCACACTTGAAATGTTTGCCCTAAGTTAGCCCCTGACATGCCAACTTGCTTATAGACTCGATGGTAAAAACCTTGCTCAGAATGATAGATCTCAAATTTAAATGGAACTAACCTAGCGGGGTTTGTCGTTGTCAAAAATTCATTACCAAACAATAACGTTTTCTCCAGAATATCCATTCTATCCCCTTGTTTAATTTATAAAATACGCATGGTTTACAACTTCTCTTCTAAGCATAGCGCATTTAACGCCATTCCGTAATTTTACCGATAAAAATAGATGATTTATATATTACCCATCGATAAGCTTTATGAATAAGAGGGGGATATTGAAGAAATAATAAGCTTCATCATTAAAATGAAGCTTATTATCAATCGATTATGATTTATTGTCGTACAACTGTTTTGCCATATCAATGCTATCTGCGTTCACATCTTTTATATGGTCTCGTGTTAACCGATAAACAACAGGGCTTAAAAGTAACAGAGCAATTAAATTAGGGATCGCCATCATAGCATTTAGTGTATCCGCTAATAACCAAACAAAATCAAGTGATTGCGTTGCACCAATTGGTAAAGCTATTAACCATAAAACTCGGTACGGTTTTATTGCTCGCAACCCGAATAAATATTGCACACATTTTTCGCCATAGAAACTCCAACCCAAAATGGTGGTGAATGCAAATATGGCTAATGCAATAGCAACAATGTAATTTCCACCTGGAATGGCTGTTTGGAATGATGATGCGGTTAGTGTCGCTCCGGTTTCACTGGTCAGCCAGCCACCAGTAATAATGATGGTTAATCCTGTAACAGAACACACAATGATAGTGTCAATGAATGTCCCTAACATCGCAATAAGCCCTTGGCGAATAGGATTTTGTGTTTTTGCAGCAGCGTGGGCGATAGGTGCACTTCCCAAACCCGCTTCATTGGAAAACACGCCTCGTGCAACCCCAAAACGTATTGCAGCCCATACCGCCGCACCTGCAAACCCACCTTGAGCAGCGACAGGGTTAAAAGCTGAGGTCACGACCAAAGAGAGCGCACCTGGGATCTCCTTAAAATAGATACCAAGCACAATGACACCTGCGCCAAAATAAGCCACAGTCATAAATGGGACAAGTTTTCCTGCAACATCAGAGATACGTCGTAATCCACCAATCAATACCGCACCGACTAATAAAACTAATACCCCCGCCGTCAACCATTTATGCACACCAAAGTTACTTTCTAGTACATCTGCAACAGAGTTAGCTTGTACCGTATTTCCGATACCAAAGCTAGCACATGCACCGAAAAAGGCAAACAGCGTTCCTAACCAAATCCATTTAGGGCCTAACCCATTTTTAATGTAGTACATTGGGCCACCAATATACTGGCCATATTTATCCACTTCACGAAAACGAACTGCTAACACGGCTTCGGAGTACTTAGTTGCCATTCCGACCAAAGCCGTCATCCACATCCAAAATAACGCGCCAGGCCCTCCCATGACGACCGCAGTTGCGACCCCAGCTATATTCCCCGTGCCAATCGTGGCCGATAACGCTGTCATTAATGCGTTAAAAGGTGATATTTGCCCCTCACCTCGTGACTCATTCTTTTGAAACAATAGCTTAAAGCCTGTTCCAATTTTTCTTATCGGTAGGAATGCAAGCCGAATTTGCATATAAATGCCAACGCCTAAGATCCCAACAAGCATTGGTACTCCCCACACCACACCATTTAGTTCACTTAACCACGTCGTTATCAAATCCATCCTACCCCCAATTAATTCATATCAATTAACATATCAATAAAATTCATAACATTTCCTTATCAATCTAATAAAGATTAAAAGTAGAATAAAAGCGAACAAAATTTCTAAAATTCATCATTTAAAATAAAAGATTGTGAGTAAGCTCACTTGTGATTTATCAATTGCAGTTATAAATACAATTAATTGCGAGTCGTCATTAAAATTGAGTTAATTGAATATGGGTTGATATTTTTGAGGGGATATGTGTCACATACTGTTTCAATAAAAAAAGCCCAGTAATTAAACAATTACTGGGCAGATACTAAAATCATTGTCTACTTAAAGCTAACTTTAGACGATTATTTAGGCTACTTTAAATATTCACCTGAACGTAATGCTTCGATACGTTTGTCTAATGGTGGGTGCGATAAAAATAATTCACTGAATGCTTTACCACGACCATTGATACAAAATGCCATCAAACGACCTTCTTCTTGTGGTTCATAGCTCGTTTTCAACCGTTGCAATGCCGCTATCATCTTTTCACGCCCCACTAATTTTGCCGAGCCAGCATCCGCGTGGAACTCACGGTAACGAGAGAACCACATAGTAATGATGCTCGCCAAAATACCAAAGACGATTTCAAGTACCATGGAAACTGCAAAATAGACCATTGGGTTACCATTGCTACTTTCACTTTCGTTATCACTGTTGGACATAAAACCTGCCGCAACCTGTGCAATAATACGTGAAATAAAGATAACGAACGTGTTCACCACACCTTGCAATAAGGTCATCGTTACCATGTCGCCATTTGCGATATGGCTAATTTCATGAGCAATTACAGCTTCAGCTTCATCACGGCTCATATTTTCTAATAACCCGGTACTCACCGCGACAAGCGAAGCATCACGTCGCGCGCCCGTAGCAAACGCATTGATATCTGGTGCATGATAAATAGCCACTTGTGGCATCTTAATACCAACTTGTTGTGCTTGGCGCTCAACGGTTGATACTAACCACTGTTCCATTTGGTTACGTGGCGTTTCGATAACCTCACCGCCCACTGATTTCAGAGCCATCCATTTGGACATTAATAGTGATATGAAAGCACCACCAAAACCAAACAGACCAGCCATGATCATAAGACCTTGGACACTACTCCCTCTGATCCCAGTTAAACTTAGGATTATCCCAAACACAAACATAACTGCTAAGTTTGTGAGTAAGAATAAAGCAATTCTCATCATTTTTTATGTATTCCTTGGTAAAAACAAATATACGTAGAATTTACTTTATAAATAAGGTTTTTTCACACTTTTTCAAGTGCATTAACGCGAAAACCCTAAAAAATAACATAACTTTACATAGCCACATGCAAAACTCATTGGTATCTGCTAATTAAATGATAACTTTTGATGGTGAAATTTTTAACCATTTGTTTTTTAAGGTTCATTTTATAACCATTTAAATTTAAAGTTATTTTTCATTGAAACGATAAAGCTAGTTTGTCAATCACCAAAAACAATTTAGTGTATTTATCTATCTTATCATCCACTTTGCTTGTCAAATGAATGAATATTCAATTTTACTCTTATTTTATTAAAAAATAATGCCACATTAAGTGGCACTATTATGTTTTATTGTAATTTGCAGTTTTATTTTCGAACTAATTAGTTTTCTCTTTAGTCGATTTTGT
>NZ_JAMPRR010000014.1:0-163713 GCF_028483405.1 Providencia sp. PROV076
TCCCTTTACTAACTTTATCTTTTACGTCTTTAACTTCTTTATCCGCAGCTTTGCTAGCCTTCTCTTTTACTGTCTTAGCTGTGCCAGATGCTTTATCACTTGCCTTGTCTGCTTTATCAGAAACGGTTTTACTGGCTTTGTCACTACTGTTTTTTATTGAGTCAGAAACCGATGATTTACTTGATTGCTTGACAACGCCTGTGCCAATCACCGCTCCAGCCGCTTTCGCTTTACTGTTAATATCGTTTTTTAATTCTATCGTACACACTTGCTCTGAACGGCTTGTTGACCCGTCATTACAGATAAACTTCTCCCCGTCACAACGGTCAATTCCTCCTTTACTTCCAGAACAAGGGTAATTTCTTGCATTCGCTGTATTAATAGATGCAACCATCATCACACTAACAGCCATTAATCCTATAAATAATTTACGCATGGTAATGCCTCATTGATAAGGAAACTATACCAAAAGTTTAGGATAAATTAAGTAAAGGTAAAGAAACCTATAGTTAATTATTAATTTCAGTTAGTCATTTTAAAAAATAAAGTAAACAAAGCATAAAACTGCATTAATTTGGGGACTATTTACTAAAAATATCATATTAACAATACATTAATGTTTAGCTTATATTTTGCGATAGCTATTAAGATGGTACAGGAAAACTTAAAAAATTAAGCCAGCTTAGGCGCTGGCTTAATTTGACAAATAATAAGAGGAAATTATTTATTATTTGATAATAACTTAGTATGTTGATTCGCTAAATCGACCGCCATTTTAACCGTTTCATCGAGGTATGGATCTGGCCCTTCGTAATCTTTAGGTAAATCATCAATTGATTTCAATAATGGTTTACCTTCTCGAGTATTACGTTCATTTATACGTTTCAATTTTGTCGCTTCAATTTCTGAATCTTCTTTTTGTCGCTCAGCATAGTTGAGTGAAATACGATTCTTACTCTCTTTGTTAACTTTATAGCGCGCAATATCTTCATCAATATAGTTGAACTCAGGATCTTTGCTAATACGCGCCAAATGCTGCGTTTTTATTGGCGATAAATCAGAAGAAACATCACCAACAGGCGTATATTTTGCCGGTGGAATGCTATCCCATGGCAATGCGTTGTCCTCAAAACTTTCACCTGTTTCAGCTGGATCCTGGCCTGTAGGCATGACCACATCAGGAGTCACCCCTTCACGCTGTGTACTTCCACCATTAACTCGGTAAAATTTCTGAATGGTATACTGAACGGAACCTAATGAAGGCCATTCTGGTTTTAGCATTTGATCGTAAACACGACTTAAACCACGGTGTTGCTGAACGGTTCCCTTACCAAAAGTCGGTTCACCGACAATCATCGCCCTACCGTAATCTTGCATTGCCGCAGCAAAGATCTCTGATGCGGATGCACTAAAACGGTCGACTAAAACAACAAGAGGACCTTTATAGTAAACAACGTCATCATCATCGATATCTTGGCGAACTTGGCCGTTATTATCACGAACTTGCACAATTGGCCCTTTCGGAATGAACAAGCCAGATAAAGAAACCGCTTCGGTTAATGCACCACCACCATTACCGCGTAAATCGATAACCAATGCGGAAACATTATCTTTTGCCAAGTTTTGTAATTGGGTTTTAACATCATTTGTTAAGCCGACATAAAAACCAGGAATATCTAAAACAGCAACTTTATCTTTACCTTGCTGTTTGATTGTCAGCTTGACTGCTCGGTCTTCTAGCCGGATCTGCTCCCGAACTATGGTGACAATATGTGGCTTCGCCCCTTTAGTATCAGAAACGACTTCTAACCGAACTTTGCTTCCTTTCGGGCCTTTGATTAAAGCAACCACATCATCAAGACGCCAGCCAACCACATCAACAATCGGTTTACCCGTTTGGCCTACACCGATAATTTTATCACCAACTTTTAGCTCTTTACTTTTAGCCGCAGGGCCTCCAGCAACTAACGAGTTGATAACTGTATTTTCGTCATCTTGCTGTAATACCGCACCAATTCCTTCTAATGATAAACTCATTTCTGAATTGAATTGTTCTGTATTACGAGGCGATAAATAACTTGTGTGCGGATCGATTTCACGAGCGAAAGAGTTAACGATCAATTGAAACACATCTTCACTTTGCGCTTGCGTTAAACGCCTCAACGCAAAGTTATAACGCTTTGTCAGTTTCTCTTTGATTTCTTTGTCATCTTTCCCTGATAGTTTTAAATTCAACCAGTCATAACGCACTTTTTGGTCCCAAAGACGATCAAGCTCTTGCTTGTCTTTGGGCCATGGTGATTTAGAACGGTCAACTTCAATTGAATCAGTCGCATTTAAATCGATGGGTTGCTCTAAACGAGCTAGTGCATATTTAAAACGCTCGAAACGTCTTTCCTGAGACAGGTTATACAGGTCATAAAACGGATCTAATTTGCCATCCTCAAGCCATTGACCGACTTTGCCTTTATCTTTGGCGTATTGGTCAATATCGGATTGAAGTAAAACATTATGACCGAAATCTAACATATTAAGATAACGGTCAAATATCTTCCCAGAAAACGCATTGTCTAAATCAAATTGACGATAATGTGAGCGAGTAAACCGAGATGTGACTCTTTCACTCACTGTACCGTGTTGTACATTCTGTTTTAAGACAGGTAACTGAGCCGCAGTGACCGGAGCCACTGCTTGAGTATTAGCGACTGCACTGCCGAAAGTCGCTAGACTAACCACCAGTGCAATTTTAAGAAGTTTGTTCATGACCTGATTGACCTCCGTATCAGAACTTTAAATGTTCCGCGCGTACAATCATTGCCAGCCCTGTTGGCAATTGAACCCTAACACCGTCTTTTGCAATTTCCAGCACAGAGGCGTCCATCACACTAGTGCCCACTTTCACTTTCAAAGTTTGGCCAATCTGTAGTGCGTTGATATCAGTCACTGATTTCAGTTTTTGCTCTGGAGCTGGTGTATTACGACGAGAGTTCTTAGATGATGTATTTTGCGGACGTTCTTTATTCTCTGTTGGACGGCGGCGAGGTGCTCTTTCTTTAGTTGCATCTTGAGTACGCGGTGTTTTTTCACCCGTTTTTTGTGCAACTGGGCGTTTTTGTGCTTTCTGTTCAGCACGTTGTGCTTGAACGCGAGCTTTAGCCTCAGATAATTGTTGGCGCGCATGAGCAATATGTTCTGCGTCTAATTCGCCACAATCTTCACCGTTTAGGTCAACGCGTTTAGCGCCCTCTTTAACACCGTAAAGATAACGCCAGCTAGAAGTATACATGCGTAATGCAGAACGCAGTTGCGTTTTGCTAATACCATCTTCTTCTTTTAAGCACCCTACGATGTCTTGAAAAATTCCGACTTTTAACGGACGTGCTTCGCCTTCAGCGATAAAACAGCGAGGAAAACGCTCTGCTAGAAATGCGATAACTTCTTTACTACTATTCAACTTAGGTTGATTTTCCATGAAATTTCCTGATAACAACGATTTTGCCAACCTCACGGGCATGAACAAGCCGACATTATAATCGTGTTGCTGACAATTGCCACGTTACTATTAATTTAACTGACCATTATTTAATGATATTTAGGCATAGAACACATTGCCAAGTGTTGACACAACTGGCTTACAAGGTGTTGTAACCCTTTTTCGTCTTCCTGGTCGAACTGGCTAATATTTGGGCTATCGATATCTAAAACCCCGATAGTTTGCCCATTAACTACCAAAGGAAAGACAATTTCTGCGTTACTTGCTGCATCACAGGCAATATGACCTGGGAATGCATGTACATCTTCTATACGCTGAACTTGGTTATTGGTAAAGGCTGTTCCACAAACGCCTTTACCAAAAGGGATCCGAACACATGCAACTTTACCTTGGAAAGGACCCAACACTAATTCTTGCCCATTACTGAGATAAAAACCAGCCCAGTTAACACCTTCTAAACATTCATATAATAATGCGCTGGTATTTGCTAAGGTTGCAATTAAATCATACTCACCTGCAAGTAGAGCAGAGAGATTGTCTGAAAGTTCAAGATAATACTTCTTTTTATCCATAATTATTTCTTGTAATAATCAAGCAATTAATCAAATATTTGTAAGCGTAGCCCTAAGATTACCAATTTGTCACTTTGAGGTAAATTCTTTTACACTAGATTACATCTAGGTAACCACCTAAAATGAGTCAATATGAGCCACACTAATCACACTGATTTGCTTTTTCAACGCTGTAATCATTGCAATCAGAAGCTATTAACGCCTCAATTCAGCATACGGCAAGTCGTTGTTTGCCCTCGCTGTTTTAGCCAACTTAATGATGGGCGATCTTGGTCACTTAATCGTTTATCAATACTGGCTATCACATTATTGATGCTTGCCCCCATTGCATTTTGGCAACCTCTCATTTCTATTCATTTATTAGGAAGCCAAATCAACGCAAATGTCATTGAAGGTATTCACTTAATTAATCAACAAGGGGACCCATTTACCGCCAGTATAGTGGCTTTTTGTGCTATTGCCGCCCCCTTATTATTACCAATTTTAATTTTATTGTTACCTATTGGTCAGCGCATCAATTTGAATCTCCGGCCGATCCTTTTAGTGCTTGGACATATCAAAGAGTGGGTTATGTTAGATGTTTACCTGATAGCATTGGGTATTGCCGCCATTAAAATGCAAGATTACGCGAGTGTATTTATTGGCCATGGCTTAGTCGCTTTTATTACTATGTCTCTTCTCAGTTTATTAATTCTCATCCATATGAACCTAGATGAGTTATGGCACAAATTTTATCCCACTAATAATAAAGAAGCGCAAGATAGCACACTAGCCTGCACTGCCTGTCATTACACTGGGCCTGCGAATTGGAATGGGAAATGCAGACGATGCCATCGTCCTCTACATTTTCGGGAGCCTCATAGCTTACAAAAAACCTGGGCCGCACTAATTGCAGCCATGGTGTTATTATTTCCTGCTAATTTAATGCCAATTTCTATTTTTTATCTCAATGGACAGCGCTTAGAGGACACCATTTATTCTGGAGTCGTTTCATTAATTGATACAGGCAACTGGCCAATAGCAATTATTGTATTCATCGCCAGTATATTAGTTCCATTTATTAAGATTATTATCATGATATTGCTACTGTTTTCTGTCCATTTCAAAAGCAATACTGACCCTATTCTACGTATGAAATTACTTAAGTTTGTTTCATGGATTGGTCGTTGGTCCATGCTAGATTTATTTGTCATTGCTTTAATGATGACACTCGTTAATCGAGATCAGCTGATGTCTTTTACTATGGGGCCTGCTGCTCTGTATTTTGGTTCAGCCGTTATTTTAACTATTTTGGCTGTTGAGTGGTTAGATAGCCGTTTAATTTGGGATTCTTATGGAAAATCAAAACCCGCAAAATGAACCCTCTGAGGAAATATCAGAAGCCATATTACGTAAACGCAAGCAAATTTCGCCTTTCTGGCTGCTGCCTTTAGTCGCTATTTTCATTGCGGGCTGGCTTTTGTTTCAGCATTGGGTTGAACGAGGAACGGATATCACGATTGAATTTACATCTGCACCTGGTGTTGTAGCCAATCGAACGCCTATCCGATACCAAGGTGTTGAAGTTGGTTTAGTGCAATCTGTTGCTATCAGTAAAAATATGAAAACCATTATTGTGACCGCTAGTGTGAATAAAGACATGCGACCGGCTTTGAATTCAGGCACTAAATTTTGGTTAGTCACCCCCAAAGCATCATTGGCTGGCGTTTCTGGCCTTGATGCTCTGGTTGGTGGAAATTACATTGGCATGTTACCCAGCACAGGAACAGAGCAGTTCTCTTTTGTTGCACAAGATACGCCCCCACAACTCAATATTGATAAAGGTGAGTTACTTATTCACCTTACAGCTCCAGATCTAGGCTCATTGAATGAAAACTCCCCTATTTATTACCGGAAAGTGCCTGTTGGTTATATTTCGGACTACACTATTTTGCCTGATAACAAGGGTGTTTCCATTTCTGCGGTAGTAAAAAAGCCTTATGTTAACTTAGTCCGTAAAGAGAGCCAATTTTGGAATGTATCAGGGCTTCAAGGCAATTTTGACCTTAAGTCTGGTGCCAGTCTAAAAATGGAAAGCCTTTCTGCAGTTATCAATGGCGCTATTGCCTTTGACTCACCGAAAAACAGCCCACAAGCAGAAGAAGGACAACAATTTGTCCTACAAAGTAGCAAAAAGATAATCAAAACCGAAGAGGAAGACGGTAAATCCCCCCTTACGGTAGCACTTTGGGCACATGACACTTACGGTGTCGATAAAGGTCAACCGATTGTTTATAAAGGCATTCAAATTGGCGAGGTGTTACAGCGTCACTTGGCTACTGAGAAAGTCAATTTTAGTATCTTGATATATGATGAGTTCAAACACCTTGTGCGTGAAGATAGTAAATTTGTTGCTAATAGCCGGGTGGATATCCAATTAGGTCTTAATGGAGTGCAATTCCAAGGTGCTACTCCTCAAGAATGGTTAGATGGCGGCATCCATCTAATTGCAGGACAAAGTAAAGAGAAACTCCCCGAAACGTTTCCTTTATATCGTAGTGATGATAATGCAAAAGCGGGTATTTTAGGGGCTTTACCTCCCACCACTATCACCCTCAACACGACTACATTACCAGACATTCAAGCTGGCTCTGTTGTTCTTTATCGCCAATTTGCCGTCGGCAAAATCATTGCAATTAAACCGACCAAAGTCGGGTTTGCGATCAATGTAAATATCTCAAATGAATATCTTCATTTACTCACTGAGAACAGTGTGTTTTGGGCTGAAGGTGGCGCAAAAGTTCAACTTAATAGTAACGGTTTAACCGTTCAAGCGGCCCCTCTGAGCCGAGCCATTAGCGGTGCAATTAGCTTTGATAACCTTGATAGTAGCGTCGCCAATACTGCTCGACAGCATACACTTTATCCAAATGAGACCTCTGCGAAAGCAATAGGAAGCATCATTACTCTGACAACATTTGATGCATCAAAACTCTCCGAAGGTATGCCAATCCGTTACTTAGGTATAAATATTGGCCAAATTGAATCATTAAAATTGTCATCTGATAAACGTGAAGTGCAAGCAAAGGCGATCCTATACCCTGAATATGTCAGTACTTTTACTAAACTAGGAAGTCGCTTCGCTGTTGTAACCCCTGAACTATCTCCCGCTGGTTTAAATAATTTAGATAGTATATTGCAACCATATATTAGCGCAGAACCGGGACGGAATAATAAAACCCGTTATCAGTTTGAATTACAAACCGCCAATATTACAGACTCGCGCTATCTCGACGGTTTAACTATTTACCTTGATGCTAGTGATGTCGGCGCCATTCAGGTTGGCACGCCTATTTTGTTTAGAGGATTAGAAGTCGGTGTCGTTACAGGTCTATATTTGGGAGAGCTTTCCGATCGCGTATATGTTGCAACACGTATTGGGAAGGAATACCAATATCTTATTCGCAGCAATACCGAGTTTTGGCAATCCTCCGGTTTTAATTTTTCCTTTGGCTTAACGGGTGGCGTTGCCAAAAGCGGAACGTTCAAACAGTTTGTGCGTGGTGGTATCTCCCTTGCAACACCGCCATCAGTACCTTTAGCCCCACAAGCTAAACCTGAACAGCATTTCATCCTAAAATTAGAACCCCCTAAAGATTACATGGCGTGGGGAACGTCTATCCCTAAAAAATAACCACTATTAGGGTGCATATTAACCACATATTGCACCCTTTCCTAACACACACCATAAAAATTATTTTGGAAATTAATTCCATTTATACTATGCTTAACTTCGTTAGGCTGATTATATATGGTTAAAATGGATAAAGTGAGGTGCAGTTATGTGTATTGTGAAATTGAAAATATCTTCCTATGAAATTAATGATGCGATTATGGCTTCCCACAAAAGCGATACCGTCAGTATTCCGTGTGATTCTGATACTGACTTCTGCATGCAACTTGATGGGTGGGACGAACATACAAGTATCCCGGCAACTTTAGATGAGAAACCAGTCTTACTCTACCGTGATCGCTATGACAAAGAAAATCATCATTGGGTGATGAAACTGGCTTAATCGTTTTGTTACTATGCTTAGGTCAGTGACTAAAGCTTAGGCGAGTGGCTAAGCATATAAATGAGCAGGAACTAATAAGCTGATATGAAATGAGAACGAACAAAATAATAGGCAAAAAAAGAGGCCTGGTAGATTCCGATTACCGGGCCTTGGGAAATGGCTCTGGCAGAGCCGTGCGCTAAAATTGCCATTGAGACGTAACAAAGTACACTCTAATACTAGCTTTCAATGCACGTTCTTACCATGTTTATTATCAATAATTTCACATATTATTAACACAATTTATTTCTTAATTTTCTAAAGTTGAACTATTTGTTTAATAGGTTGAACCTATGTATGCAATAACTCAAACCTTTCAATCAATCAACACACTGAATAATATTGATAATTTTCTAATTTCCCACTTCCCTTATAGGCTGATAATTTTAATTGGCAATACACTTAATTGACCACACACAATTTTTCAGCGGCTTCTTTTATCGGCAAGGTTCTTTCCTCTACTGACTTGGCGCTATCAATAGGCTTAAGTAGTACATCAATAGGCTGCGCTTTTATCTCTTTCTTATTCATCAGTTCAGTCGCTATTTCATTGAGTGGATATTGCATTAATGTGGCAGGGTTAATGACGACCAAAGCCCCATTATGGCGGCACTCTAACATGACCTCCTCACGAGTAAATGGCCAATCAGCACCAAATTGTTTTTTACTCACGGATGTTAACGGTGCAGAAAAAGCTGTACTCACAGTTCCACCCAATAATAGAGAGCAAATAATGAGTTTAAGTTTCATGGTAGTGACCTTATTAAACATTGAAGATATCGTTGCATATTATCAATTAAATATAAAAGTTTAGCTAGATTGGTTGGTAGCTTGCAAAAATCGCCACAGAAAGGATCGCCATAGTGCCTAACAGTAACTCAACCCAACTGTTAATGATTAGGTAATTTACCCGCCCTTTTTGCCTAATGATCGGAACAATGTAGTAGCGATTGATAATAGCTAACAAAAGCATTCCCCCCACTAAAATGATCTTAAACCAAAGTAGTGATTGGTATTCTGACCCAGAGTAGTTTAATGGCCAACCTGGCAAGAGAGTTACCGCACTGATGATCCCCGTTATAATAACCAGTGCAACGGCGATATGGCCAAAACGCGAAAAACGCATCATGGTATTCACAATTTGTTTATCCATCCCTTCAGCCATCTCTTTTTTATTGCGTAAAAATTGAATGCAAATTAAAAAAGGCCACAAACCACCAAACCAATAGGCGGAGCTAATAAGATGAACAAACTGATTAATACGATGAAGCATTCCGATTGCGCCATCATGCATCGCCGCGTGCCCAATAAAAGCATGCAGACCGAGTAGGATTATCGAAAAGAGCAATATTAACTTTAATCGTAATTTGATAGGTTTTACAAATAAAACCACGAGTAGTAATACGGATGACAGAAGTTCCCAACGCCATATTTGACCAAATGACGTCCCTAATACCCCTTGCCATATCTCCCAGTCGATACTATCTTCCCAACCATCACCCATCAAACCTGCTTGCGCAAGCATCCAGCTAAAGGCCGTTAACACTGTAACGATGGCGCAGAAGAAAATGCCTTTATTCAGATAGCGGCTTAGTAAATAATTAAATGACCCGCGACTAAGCACCACTGCAAATATTGACATTCCGCACATCAATATTGCAGCGATAAAATGAACAAAGCGAATAAGTGTGTAAAAAGCTTCTAGTGACATATTATTTCACTGTAAAGCTATACGTTCCTTTTGTTTTGTGTCCATCGACAGAAACAACGCTCCAATTAACATCATATTTCCCAGCAATGAGCTTGTCTTCAACAGGAACGATCACTTTTGTATCGTTACTTGGGTCTAATATTGCTTTACCCGTTTTCACAATTTTATTTTCAGGCCCAATAATACTGACTTTAGTGAAATTAACTTCGATACCTTCAGAAAAGCTTAATGAAATAGACTCTGGCGCTTGTTCTACTGCTGTACCTTCAGCAGGAAGCTGGTCTTTCAAATGCGCATGTGCAAATGCTTGCTGGAAAGACATACCTAAAAAAAGAACGGCAACTGCGCTGAGTTTGCGCCATGAAGATTTAATAGGGTTAATTGGCATAGTAACCTCTTAATTTGCAGGTGAATTTAGAATAATTGCCAATCATTATACGGAAAACAAACCATTTTACCGCTTAAAAATGGGTTTTATCGCCCTATCCTGTGAGTTTTCACACAAAATGAAAAGAAAAAGACTTATGAACATTGAATTACCGTATTCATGTCCATAAGTCTAGGGAGCTTTATATCAAGTTGAAATAAAAACGATGTTTCTATTTACTGGTGTTTAGATTAAACATGTGTTGCTGCTGACAGGTTTTTTAAATCTTTATCTAGCAAGAAGAGTGCTTTACCAGACTCACCCACCATATCCAGTTTATCCAGAACTGATTTAAATAATTTCTCTTCTTCATGTTGCTCTGCAACATACCATTGTAAGAAGTTAAATGTAGAATAATCTTGTGTTGTCATTGCTAAATGAGCCAATTTATTAATTTCACGGGTGATTAATTGCTCATGTTCGTACGTTTGGTTGAATACATCGCTAATTGATTTGAAATCAACTGGTGGCGCTGCAATTTGCCCTAACAGTGGCAATGCACCTGTGTCACTAAGATAATCAAATAAACGCTGCATATGTTCCATTTCTTCTTGAGAGTGTGCTTTTAAGAACGCAGCAGCGCCTTCATAGCCTTTGTCACTACACCAAGCACTCATTTGCAAATAAAGGTTTGCAGAGTAAAATTCAAGGTTTAATTGTTCGTTTAATTTTTTGACCATATCTGTAGTTAACATATTTATGCCTTATCGGTTAATCATTGATGAGTATATTATGCACAGTATTACAATAATTAAAACCCTAAAACAATCTTAAAACAAAAAAATCCAATTTACTGATAATTAATAACTTTTGTTAAAAACAATAATAATCAATCTCATTATCCTTTCCTGTTTATTCTTAATAACTAAATATATAAATGGATAAATTCAACCCTTATTTTTCATTATTCCAATTAATGTATTGAGATTTTTTCTCATTATCCAGTTACAATAATAAGGGATGAATTTAACCGTAGAGATCAAATATGAGTCACAATCTTGCTTTATTGCCTAAAGATGAAATGGATAAGGTCAATGTCGACCTTTTGGCTTCCGGTGTTGCATTTAAAGAGCGCTATAATATTGCCATCATCGCTGAAGCTGTCGAGCGAGAACAACCTGAACACTTAAGGGAATACTTCAGGGAGCGACTTGTATACTACCGCCAGCTATCACAGAATTTTGCACGTATGCCTTATGAGCCGCGAAATCGCTAGCCCCACGAGCACACAAAAAAATGATGCAAAAAAGGGGTAACCTGAATGGTTACCCCTTGATTCTTAAGATTAAAAAATTTATTTCGTCGTATTATATGTCACGGTGTTATTTTGGCAGTCTACCGCAACTGAATAATGTAAGTCAGATTTTGCACCACGAACAACTAGCGGTACCCTGTAACCTGTTTCGGTTTTAGTGACTTCACTATCATTGACCCATGCAACCGCTTTCTTACCTAAAGCCGCTTTTTCATCCGTCCAGCGAGGTAAACGATTATGCATAAAATCGCTTTTCACTTGCGCTGCAATTTGTGGCTCAGTTAACGTACCACAACTGACGAAAGGTGCAGCTTTACCTTCTTCACTATTTGCGCTTAACGCAAAAGAGCTAAAAACCAGCGCACAAGCACCTAAAACTACAGCAATTTTTTGATTCGCTTCCATACCATCCTCCGATACCTATTAATAGGTAAAGACTTTTGATTAGTTTAGCGGCTTATTTCAGCCTATTAGATACCAGTTATCTTCTGGTTATTATCTAGTCTTCATTGATAAATAGAATGACTTAACTAATATTAATCTATCAGGTTTATGTATGGATGTTAATAGTATGTTTACAAATTATTAATTTTCATCATCAAAGCGAACATGGATCTGCTCTTTACCTTGATGCTTTTCTCTAATTTCTTGAGCGACTAATGCAATTGCCTCACCACTACTCATCCCTTCCGCCATCAATTGATGAATTTTTTCAACTGCTTCTTGCTGTTCTTGGTGATTAAGTGCTGGCATACCAGAAAACATGGTTTAAACCTCATGTATAAAAGACTAAAATCAATGATTAAGATTTTAACATCTCTTCGACTATTAAGATAAGAATATATGTTAATCTGTATTGATTCACTTGCGGAAATTTAGACTCATCATTATGGTTATCAAAAAAATCCAATTACCTTATAGCCCAAACACAGCCATTGATTATTTTACCCCACTGGCACACCAGCCATGGGCGATGTTACTGCATTCAGGTAATGCAAAACACGCCCATAATCGGTATGACATTATTGTTGCTGACCCCATTGCAACGCTGACGACTTATCAGCTTGAAACAACCCTCTCAGAGCCAAATCAAGCTCCTATCGTTTCTGAATCAGATCCTTTTGAACTTCTTCAAGGATTGCTTGATAAATACCAACCGAAACATCAGGAAGAGACTGAATGTCCCTTCAACGGCGGTGCCCTCGGTCTTTGGAGTTACGATTTAGGTCGACGCATTGAAAAATTACCTGAAATTGCAACAACAGAATTGCAGTTTCCAGATATGGCAGTTGGCATCTACTTGTGGGCACTCATTGTTGACCATCATAATAAAACCACCACACTCATTAGTTATGATGATGTTGAAGCTCGGCTTGCTTGGCTACAAGCCCAAAAGAAGCCCCGTAAAAACAAATTCCAATTAACGACCTCATGGCAATCAAATATGTCAGAAGAGGCATATCATCATAATATTGCCCGTATCCATGACTATTTACATAATGGTGATTGCTATCAAATCAACTTAGCGCAAAGATTCAAGGCCAAATATAAGGGCGATGAATGGAATGCATTTTTAGCGCTACTTGAGCGTAATGGAGCTCCTTTTTCTTCATTTATACGCCTCCCAGAAAATGCAATTATCAGTATTTCGCCTGAGCGTTTTATCAGTTTACAAGATGGGAATATTCAAACCCGCCCAATAAAAGGTACGCTACCTCGCCTAGATAATGAACAAGATGACCTTGCACAAGCAGAAAAACTGGCGAACTCAGTAAAAGACCGCGCAGAAAACTTGATGATTGTCGACCTACTACGTAATGATATTGGCCGCGTTGCAAAACCAGGCACGGTCAGTGTTCCTGAATTATTCGCTGTTGAAGCTTTTCCTGCAGTGCATCACTTAGTCAGTACCGTCACGGCAAAACTCGATAGCCCATACCGTGCAACTGATTTGTTACGTGCGTGCTTTCCTGGCGGTTCAATAACCGGAGCACCTAAAGTACGTGCAATGGAAATTATCGAAGAGTTAGAACCCCATCGTCGACATGGCTATTGTGGCGCAATCGGCTATATTAGTTTCAGTGGTAATATGGATAGCAATATCACTATCCGTACTTTACTGACGTATAAAAAGCAGGTTTATTGCTGGGCTGGCGGCGGTATCGTTGCAGATAGCCAAGCAGACAAAGAGTATCAAGAAACTTTTGATAAATTAAGCCTGATCTTACCGTTATTAGGAGCGCTCAATACCGATGACTGAACTGAATAACTTTATCAGTCGTTTTCAGTTTACTTTACCGGCTACCCGCCAGTCTGAACGCAAGGCGGGTAAATCGGCGGCTGTTCTTTTACCTATTATCAATAAACCAAATCCGACGCTACTTCTCACGCAACGCTCTCCTTTTTTACGCTCCCATGCAGGCCAAGTCGCCTTTCCGGGAGGCGCTAGTGACCCAGAAGATGGCACGCTCGTCAATACCGCCTTGCGTGAAGCTTATGAAGAAGTGGCCATCCCCCCTGAAAAAGTCACAGTACTGGGTCAGTTAAGCCCCTTACAAAGTTACGGTGGCTATGAAGTCACGCCAATCGTTGGCTTGGTGCCAAATAACATTCAATACCAAGCCAACCCGAGTGAAGTCGCCGCTATCTTTGAAGTTCCCTTATTTGATGCGCTTTCATTACAACGTCATAAGTATGTCGATATTAAGCGTTCAGGGCGACATAATCGCATCTTTTTTTATTGGTATAATGGCCATTTAGTGTGGGGACTAACCGCCTCTATTATTCACCAACTTGCTTTGCAATTGGATTAACGCTTAACACAACTTTTCACCATACGATGCCAGTATTGCAGTAAAATCTATTTAAGATAACAAGATATGACGTCATATATGACAAAATATACCTCTACCACCTGTTGCTTTTTTGAGCACATCACAGACATTTTGTGCTATTTACAATCAATTACCCTTCAGCAACTACCTTATTTCAAAAAATACTTTAAACTTACTGGTTAACACTACTAAATAACAGTAAAGTAGCGCCTTTTAAAATAATGCACTACATTTTCATCTTTTTTTTAAGGAGTCCTGCGTGATAAGCGTTTTCGACATGTTTAAAGTGGGCATAGGCCCTTCAAGCTCTCATACCGTTGGTCCAATGAAGGCTGGGAAAGAATTTGTCGATGATTTAGTAAGCAAAAATCTATTACCTAATGTCACTCGTATTTCAGTGGATGTTTATGGGTCATTATCGCTTACTGGAAAAGGGCACCATACTGATATTGCCATTATTATGGGGCTAGCAGGTAATTTACCTGCCACTGTCGACATTGAGTCCATCCCAACTTTTATCAAAAATGTAGAAGAAACAGAAAAGTTATCATTAGCGAATGGTCTTCAGGTCGTAGACTTCCCTAATGAAGGTGGCATGAATTTTCGTCAAGACAACCTGCCATTGCATGAAAATGGCATGACAATCCATGCTTTTGCAGGTAATGATGAAATTTACACCAAAACCTATTATTCCATTGGTGGTGGTTTCATTGTAGATGCAGAGCATTTTGGCGAGTCAGCGCTTGATAGTAAACCGGTCTCTTATCCATTTAACTCTGCGGAAGAGCTGCTGCTAAATTGTAAAAAATCAGGTCTTTCAATTTCTAGCTTAATGATGAAAAATGAGTTAGACCTTCATACCAAAGAAGAGATTGAAGCCTATTTCGCTGATGTATGGCAGACGATGCAAGCCTGTATTGAACGCGGTTTAAGCACCGAAGGTGTTTTACCGGGCCCATTGCGTGTGCCCCGTCGTGCGCCGGCACTTAATCGAATGGTCACTTCATCAAGTAAGCTATCTAATGACCCGATGAATGTGGTTGATCTGATCAATATGTATGCCTTAGCCGTGAATGAGGAAAATGCAGCTGGCGGCCGTGTCGTAACTGCCCCAACTAACGGTGCCTGCGGCATCGTACCAGCGGTATTAGCCTATTATAATCATTGCATTGAACCTGTAACGCCAGAGTTATATATGCGCTATTTCTTAGCTTCAGGCGCTATTGGTATTTTATACAAAATGAATGCGTCCATTTCAGGTGCTGAAGTAGGCTGCCAAGGTGAAGTCGGTGTGGCATGTTCTATGGCCGCAGCTGGTCTGGCCGAATTATTTGGTGGCAGCCCTGAGCAAGTGTGTATTGCTGCAGAAATCGGTATGGAGCACAATTTAGGTTTAACTTGTGACCCTGTCGCAGGCCAAGTGCAAGTTCCGTGTATTGAGCGTAATGCCATCGCATCCGTTAAAGCGGTGAATGCCACACGCATGGCCCTACGCAGAACAAGTGAGCCGCGGGTTTCACTCGATAAAGTCATTGAAACTATGTACGAAACAGGGAAAGACATGAATGCGAAATATCGTGAGACATCCCGAGGCGGGTTAGCCATCAAAGTACAATGTGACTAATTTTATTCTCAATTAATTTAAGCCTTAAGCACCCTTTTCTATTCTGTTATCGCTTTAAACAGTATTTTGAGGGTGCTTTTTTAATATGCATTAAAAAGTTTTTGTTATTCTTTAGTCACCTTTATCTTCCTAAATGATCCAATTCACCTAATCAATTACCCATAATTTTTCCATTGAATTAACTCAGTTTTCTTATATTCAACAAGTTACATCAAAACGAAATTAATACTATTTTGTGCTAAAGATTGTTTTGAGCTGAACAAGAGATAGCTAATCACTACTGAGATTTGGTTGTTTTTTACTCTAAAAATCAATATCGCACTATTTTATTTGCTTTTTTTGTTACCGATAACACAGCAAGAAACTAACAAAAACAAAATACTCAGATTATTAATTTTATTGAATTGAAATAAACAGCAGCAAAATGCAATTCAATATCAATTTTTAGGTATATTCTTATTTTTCTGACGCGAAACAAGTTTTTAGGATAATGCAAGATGATATGCTAATAATGTAATTGATACTAACAACACCATGAGCTAGTTAATGAATATTATGAGATGTTTGTAATTATTCAGCTAAAATTATTATACAGGGGAAACTGATAAAAAGGCGCCTAACTTAAGTGTCCATTTTATCGACAGATAATGTTTTGTTTTATCTATCTATGAGGGAAAAATAGTGAGTATAGCTATTATGATTGGTACACACGGAGTCGCTGCAGAGCAGCTTCTTCGAACAACCGAAATGTTAATAGGCGAACAAGATAATGTGTCGTTTATTGACTTTATCCCTGGGGAAAACGCAGACACCCTATTTGATAAGTACACCCAAAAGCTAACTGATTTAGATACATCAAAGGGTGTCTTATTCCTTGTTGATACATGGGGAGGCAGTCCATTTAACGCGGCTAGTCGCATTGTTAATGAGCATGATAATTATGACATTATCACTGGTGTGAATGTTCCAATGTTAGTTGAAACCTTCATGTGCCGTGATGATGACCCATCAATGAATGAACTTATCTCTGTTGCACTCGAAACGGGTCGCGGTGGTGTTCGTTCATTTAAATTCAAAGAAGCTGAAACAGAAGTAGAACCGACTCCTGTCGCATCAAGCACCCCCGCCCCAGTACCAGTGAAAGCCGGCCCCGGTGGACATATGGTGATCGCACTTGCTCGTGTTGATGACCGCTTAATTCACGGACAAGTCGCAACACGCTGGACGAAAGAAACCCAAGTTAAGCGCATTATCGTAGTCAGTGATGACGTAGCTAAAGACCAAGTTCGTTCAACATTGCTGAAACAAGTCGCACCACCCGGTGTCACCGCGCATGTTGTCGATGTGGCTAAATGTATTCGCGTCTACAATAACCCGAAATACGCTGGTGAGCGCGTTATGTTGCTTTTCACTAATCCAACTGATGTTAAACGTATCGTCGAAGAAGGTGTTGATATTAAGTCCGTTAATATTGGTGGTATGGCATACCATGATGGCAAAACCATGGTCACAAATGCCGTATCTATCAACCAAGAAGACATTGATGCATTTAATTATTTGAACGACAAAAATATTGAACTTGAAGTTAGGAAAGTCTCATCAGATAGCAAAGTTTATATGATGGACTTGATCAATAAGCTCAAAAAATAATTTTTATATTAATTTTAATCCATTACTCAAAACAGATTTTAAAACTTTTGGTTACAGGAGATTAAACAATGGAACTTACCGTTGTTCAAATAGTAATGGTCTTCATCGTCGCGTGTATCGCGGGGATGGGATCAATCCTTGATGAATTCCAATTTCACCGTCCTCTCATTGCCTGTACGCTTATAGGTATCGTTCTGGGAGATATGAAAACAGGTATCATCATCGGTGGTACATTAGAAATGATCGCACTTGGGTGGATGAATATCGGTGCTGCCGTTGCACCAGATGCCGCTTTAGCATCCATCATTTCAACGATCCTCGTTATTGCTGGTGGGCAAAGCATTGGTGCAGGTATTGCCATCGCCATCCCACTCGCAGCAGCAGGACAGGTATTAACCATTATTGTTCGTACTGTAACGGTTGCATTCCAACACGCTGCTGATAAAGCCGCCCTCAATGGTAATCTAACTGCTATTGGCTTTATCCATATTTCAGCTTTATTACTGCAAGCGATGCGTATCGCAATACCTGCGTTAATTGTCGCCATTTCTGTTGGTACATCAGAAGTACAACAAATGTTGGATTCTATCCCACAAGTTGTTACCGACGGCCTTAATATTGCGGGTGGTATGATTGTCGTTGTCGGTTATGCGATGGTCATCAATATGATGCGTGCAGGTTACTTAATGCCATTCTTCTACTTAGGTTTTGTTACCGCGGCATTTACTGACTTCAACCTAGTTGCACTTGGGGTGATCGGTACTGTTATGGCTATTTTGTATATCCAACTCAGTCCAAAATACAATAAATCACAAACTGTTGTTACCCAAGGAAATAGTAGCAATAACAACCTTGATAATGAGTTAGACTAGGAGGAACGTATAATGGTAGATATCACAAAACCGACAGCTAAAAAGCTTACACAAAGCGATATTCGCGGCGTATTCTTACGGTCTAACCTGTTGCAAGGTTCTTGGAACTTTGAACGTATGCAAGCCCTAGGCTTCTGCTACTCAATGGTTCCAGTTATTCGTCGTCTTTACCCAGAAAATAATGATGATAGAAAACAAGCCATTAAGCGCCATCTTGAATTCTTCAATACTCACCCGTATGTTGCAGCGCCTGTTCTGGGTGTCACAATGGCAATGGAAGAGCAGCGTGCCAATGGTGCTGACATTGATGACGGTGCAATAAATGGTATCAAAGTTGGTCTAATGGGGCCATTAGCCGGTGTGGGTGACCCAATTTTCTGGGGAACTGTTCGCCCTGTATTTGCGGCTCTCGGTGCAGGTATCGCAATGACAGGTAGCTTACTTGGCCCTCTCCTGTTCTTTGTTTTGTTTAACCTTGTACGTTTATTAACCCTTTACTATGGTGTGTCATACGGCTACAAAAAAGGGATTGATATTGTTCAAGACATTGGTGGTGGTTTCCTACAAAAACTAACCGAAGGAGCATCAATCCTTGGTTTATTTGTTATGGGGGCTTTGGTAAACAAATGGACACATGTCAATATTCCACTTGAAGTGTCACGGATCAAAAACCCTACAACGGGTACTGAAGATATTACCACCGTTCAAATGATCCTTGATCAACTCATGCCAGGCTTAGTGCCTCTATTGCTGACTTTCGCCTGTATGTGGTTGTTACGTCGTAAAGTTAACGCGTTGTGGATTATTATCGGCTTCTTTGGCTTGGGTATCCTAGGTGCTTGGCTGAACTTCTTAGCGCCATAATTTTCCATCATTATTTGAATTGGGAGGTTGCAGCCTCCCTTTTTTAATTTTAAGCTCTGCATTATGTCTACTTATCCAAGGGCTCACAAATGACCTTCAATGATGCCATTCTTGCTATAATCATTTTGATCATGCTTGTTTATGCAATTTATGATGAATTCATTCAGCATTTGCTAAAGGGTAAAACCTTATTAAAAATTAATCTAAAAAGAAAACATCGGGCTGATGCTATTATTTTTATTGTTCTAATTTGTATCGTTATTTATACAAATATTGTACGTCATGGTAATTTATTAACCACTTACTTATTATTGATTACTATTTTTATGTCAATCTATTTGGCATTTATAAGAACACCTAAGCTATTCTTCAAACAAACTGGTTTTTATTTTGCTAATGCATTTATTTTGTATGACAGAATAAAAACAATGAATTTATCCGAAGACGGTGTATTAATAATAGGTTTGGAAAAAAAGAAAATTAACATTCAAGTATCACATCTTGATGATTTACAACGAATTTATGATTTCCTCATTAATCATAAGTAAGCGCTTTTTATATTGGCATTAAAAATAGGGTTAATTATCAATTTAATTAACCCTATTTTTACCAATAACCTTGTTGATAATAATTCTCACTAACATTTAATATCCACAATTAATTAAGTGTTGCCTTTAATATAAAATATGGTATCTTTCTTTCCACGTCATTGGGGAGTAGCCTGTTCTGGTTTTATATATAATACCAGAAAGTCCGTATCAACATACTCGTTTGGTTTCAAGCGTGGTGCGGACACCAAAGTTCGGTTGGCAAGACCATAGACACATAAATAAGCCTTTTGGTTGGGGGTAATTTATGTGTATATGGAATCACCCAACCGAGGTTCTATTATGAGTTTCTATGCTACCCTTATCTTAGCCCTTGCCCTGTCAATGGATGCCTTCGCTGTCGCTATTTGTAAAGGTGCAGTACTTCATAAACCCCGCTTTAGAGAAATCCTCCGTACCGGTTTTATTTTTGGTTTTATTGAAGCCATAACCCCCATTATTGGTTGGGGGATCGGGATCTTAGCTAGTCAATATGTTATCCGCTGGGATCACTGGATTGCATTTGGTTTATTGTTTGTTTTAGGTGCTAGAATGATCTGGCAGAGCATTAAAACAAAAGATGAAGAATGCTGTTCTAAACCCACTAGTCATAGCTCAACAAACCTTATTTTTTCTGCGATAGCCACCAGCCTTGATGCAATGGCTATTGGTCTCGGTTTAGCTTTCTTACAAGTAGATATTGTTCATACTGCCATGACTATCGGCTTAATGACGATGATTATGGCAACTATCGGTATGATGATTGGCCGCTATGTTGGCCCATTACTCGGAAAAAAAGCAGAAATTATTGGTGGGTTGGTACTAATAGGTATTGGTTTTAATATTTTATTTGAGCATCTTGAGTTATTTATGTACGCCCATTAGTTTTTGTGCCCCCTTATATGGGGGCAATAACCTTACTCTGCATCAGATTGATAAACACGAATTAAAAAATCAGCCGTATACTCTTTCACTTCAGCTTGTTGCAAATTCTCTTTGACCTGTTCTGATGCACGCCAAGCAAATGGTGTCATCATCAATAATTCATAAGCTTCTTGCCCTGTCAGTGCCATTTTATAATTTAATTGGCAGCTATCTATTAGCGAAAGATTGGGTAAATCTTCGTCTTTGGTTGGATGTAACTTAACCTCATCGTAAATTAACGCTTTTAATTCTTGCAGATGCTCTGCCGCAGGCGTAACGGTAATTAACATACCTTTAGAAACTAATACACGACTTAATTCTTGTGCTTTGCAGGGCGCGTAAATTCGGACAACTCCACCTAAGCTGTTATTTGAGAATGGCAAGCGATGACTTGTACCGACGCAAAAACGAACGGATTTATACCGCTTCGCCGCATAACGAATCGCTGCTTTCGAAACATCTAGGCCTAAAACTGTATATTTTTCAAAATATTTTTCTAGTTCTCGAGAGAAATAGTCTGTGTAATACCCTTCCCCACACCCTATGTCTAACAAACTAGTATTAGATGATGGAATAAACTGAATAATTTTTTCTGCCACCTTTTCACGCATCGGGTGGTAATGCCCTGCATCGAGAAATTGCCTACGCGCTTGCATCATTTCAGCATTATCACCGGGGTCTTTAGATCGTTTATGTTGCACCGGCAACAAATTAACGTAACCTTCTTTCGCACAATCGAATTGGTGGTTTTCTGCGCAGCGATAGCTGTTATGCATCAAGTTTAGCGGTGTAAAGCAAAGGGGGCATTGATAATTCATAAAAGTCACTGATTTAAAAATAAGGGTGAGTATACCATATTCAAATTAGTTTTCTTTCTGTTATATATCTTGCTTTTTAACTGTATTTTTTGTTCTATAAAAGTAATCAAAAAAACATTAGCGATGTGTCTCATGATGAAAATTAGGTTAGCAACAGCCGATGAAGCAGAACATCTTTGGTCTATACGTAACCAAGCCATTCGACATGGATGCACAACGAGTTTTGATGCAAAAACGATCAGTGCCTGGACACCTGATGAAATGCCAGTAAGTTATATATGTATTGTGAAGAATAACCCATTCTTTGTCGCGGTAAATAAGAATGATGACCCCATTGCAACTGGCTATCTTAATTTAGAGGCTGACAGTGTTGAAGCAATATTTACTCTACCACAATACACCGGCTGCGGAGCTGCTGGCTTAATATTAGATGCCATTAAAGCTGAAGCCAAAAAGAGAAACATTAAAAAATTAGTATTAGATTCATCACCGAATGCGGAACGCTTTTATCAGAAACATGGATTTATTTCGATTAAAAATGGTAGCTATTACTCTTCTCTTGCACAAGCCGAGTTAAATTGTGTTCGAATGGAAATTGAATTATAACTTTCAGTATAGCTGGAGTTAAAAGCCACTAACCTATTTAGTGGCTTTATTTCTATTCAAGACTGACTATATTTGTGATCAACAGTACCTGTGACTACAGTTTTATATAACAGTTAAAAATCAGCAAATTCAGGGATAGGCTTACGTCCATGGGACTCTAAAAAGTCCAATACACGGCGAGGGGAAACATTTAAAATTTGCGATTGCGGAAAATCAATTGATTCCAACATTTCAACCACGCGATCAAAACGGCCGAGATACCCCGCAAAATGGGAGTCTGAACCTAATGCTACCCACCCGCCTGCCTCTTTAACTGCCTTAGCAATTTCTAAGCAATTTTTTTGGCTGCCCGCTCTTGAATGCAAAAATGAGGAATTATTCATTTCCAAAGCAACATTACACTCTTTAGCGGCTTGTGCTACTGCTTTGATATCAATAGGGTATTTAGGGTTACCTGGGTGAGTAATTATTTGTACTTTGCCGCTTCGGATCGTGGCAATCATGGACTCTGTATTATCAGCTAAACTTTGAGGCTCAAGAACTGGTTCATGGAAACCCGCTAAAATAATATCTAAATGGCGAGAGATCTTTTCATTGCAGTCTGTCTCACCCAACTTGTTCTTTATATTCGCCTCAATACCGTACAATAAACCGACACCATCCACAATTCTGGGTAAGATAGGCATATTACCAAAATGCCACTCATGTGGAGCATCTTGCATTTCAGGCCCGTGGTCGGTAATTGCAAAGAGTTTGACACCACGACTAGCTGCTTCAGCAAAATATTCATTAACAGTGCTATATGCATGGGTGCTGGCAATGGTATGAGCATGTAAATCAACTTGATACATAAATGATATCCTTCTAATTCTTTTATTTCCCTTCTGAGTCAATCCGCTCAAAAAAGACTCTATCAACCTAACATATCAGCCTAAAAGTTTCGATAGTCATTGAGCTAAACAGCATTTTATCAACATATTGCGATATATTGGATAAAATCCGAAGAGGCTTTTAGGATAAAAAAACCCGCGTTCATTGCGGGTTAAAACATACTGAGTTAAAAATCAGTTTAGTCAACTAAGATACGTTTATTGGTCGCTCCCCATAAGATCGACATTTCAGTAAATAATGCACCACTGATATCTTCAACCTCTTCGGCAGTAATTTCAGCATTGCCTTGTTTACCAAAAAATACAACCTCATCTCCTGGGCTAACGTTTTTTAAATCAGTAACATCAACCATAACCGTATTCATTGATGTTTTTCCTAGAACAGGAACTGTCTGACCATTAATCAATGCATGTCCTGCATTGCTAAATACACGGCGGTAGCCATCCGCATAACCGACAGGAATATTTGCCAATACTGAGTCACGCTTTAAGGTATAGGTTCTGTCATAACCTACCGTATTACCTTTCGGGTAATGATTGACAGAAGCAATACTCGATTTCAGCGTCATTACACGTTTATAATCATTAGTCGCAACGGTATCACCATAGAAAATGCCGCCTACACGTACCATATCCAACCATGATTCTGGTACAGTAATGGTTGCATAAGTATTCGCCACATGTAATGTAATGTCTTCACGTTTTAACCCTGTAACATCCAATACTTGTTGAGACTCTTTTTTGAATTTCGCAAGGTCTTTACGGATCTGAGCTTCATCCTCTTCTGGATAATGAGACATAATGCCCACAATTTTTAATTGTGATAACGCCGCAATCTGTTTTGCTTCATCTAAGCCAGAGACATTACTGACGTCTAGCCCATTACGGGACATACCTGCCGAGTTCAGTGCTAGATGGATAGGGATCACTTTATTTTGCTTTTTCGCAATCGCATTCAAGCGCTGCGCCATTTCTAAATTACCGATTAACTCTTCCGTCTCATATTGTGTTGCTTGAGCCATTTCTTGCTCTGTCGCACTTCTCACTCGCATTAAGCGACCTTTAAAGCCTAAGTCTCTCACAGTTTTAAGCTCTTGATTATTTGTTACCCCAATACATTGCACGTTATTTTCAATCATTATTGGTGTAACTAAAGAAAGGTCATGCCCATATGCATCCCCTTTCAAAACTGCGCACAGAGAAGAGTTATCCCCTAATAGGTTTTGTACTTTTTTGATATTAAAATCCAATGCACCGCGAGATATTTCAATCCATGCGTTATTAACCACCGCAGGTTGGCTTTGTGATGCATAGGTTTCTACTGGTGTTTTTATATTATTTGGTTGCTGGCAAGCTGTCGCAGCAACGAATAAAGGGAGTAATGCCAGATACTTCAAACGAAAAGCCACTTGTCATTCCTTATTTCTAATGATTTTTACCAAAATCATTTTGATGTTTCTGAGTTATATAAAAAAATATATATATCGGTATTCAAATAATACCAACCTTAGCACTTCAAACAAGTAATAATTCATGTTTTATGCATAAAAAACCACTTAAGTATAAACATAGCTCTTACATCATATTGATTTTAATTTTCTAAAAATAAAACATTTGGTTGAAATCACCATAAATTAAATTATTTTTATTATTTAATAAGTTAGCCATAATATTTCACTAATATTTAATTTTGTTACATTTTTTATTTGGCGAATTAAAATGCTTAAATGATAATAACTATCAATTAGGACCGGTTGCTAAATATCACTCAATCCATAAGGCTATATTATGAAGTACAAATTACTCGCACTCATTATTCCAACACTACTTACTACTAATGTTGCTAACTCCGCTGAAATGTACAATAAAGATGGTAATAAGCTTGATGTGTATGGGCAAATCGATGTTCGCCATCATATTGCTAAAAGCCGTAGTGGCGAAGATGGTGATGACTCACGTGTCAGATTGGGGCTAAAAGGTGACACACAAATCACCGACCAACTCATTGGCTTTGGGCGTTTTGAATGGGAAACTAAAACTAACAAATCAGAATCAACTGAAGAAAATAGCAATCGTTTAGCTTATGCAGGCTTAAAATTTGCAGATTACGGCTCCCTTGATTATGGCCGCAATTATGGAGTTATCTATGATACCAATGCTTGGACAGACGTATTACCTCTCTGGGGAGCGGATACGATGGATCAAGAAGATAACTACATGCTAAGCCGTAACCGCAATTTACTCACTTATCGCAATAATAATGCCTTTGGTTACATTGATGGTTTAAGCTTTGCACTACAATATCAGGGTAAAAATGGCGAACAAAACCTATCATCCGGCGATGAATTAACCGATAACGGAGATGGTTTTGGTTTATCTACAGCTTATGAATTAGGTTATGGTATTTCCCTTGGCGGTGGTTATTCCTCATCATCCCGTACACCAAAACAAAAAGATACTACAACTAGCAGTGCGACTGGTAAACGCGCTGAAGCTTGGAACGTCGGGGGAAAATTTGAATACGAAGACCTGTATCTCGCAGTCATGTATGGCCAAACGCTTAATATGAGCCGTTTTGGTAATGATAATATGGAGTCAGTAGCAAATAAAACTCAGAACCTTGAAGTGGTTGCTTTGTATTCTTTTGACTTCGGTTTAACCCCATCAATTGGCTATAACTATTCCAAAGGTAAAAACTTGGGCAGCTTTGGTGATAAAGAACTAGTAAATTATATCGCTGTCGGATCTGCATATGATTTCAATAAAAATCTAAGTGCTGTCATCGACTATAAAATCAATTTATTAAATGATAATGATTTTACCGACCACTACAAAGTGAATACCGATAATGTCCTTGGCTTAGGGTTAGTGTATCAGTTCTAATTTTAGAATTGAGTGAAAAGCAAAAGCGTCTGTAAATTACAGGCGCTTTTTTACGGGTGAGCTTTGACAATAAAAATATCTCTCATCATCTTCATGGCTTATTCCCTCAGAACGGGAAGTTTTGTTGCTTTACCCTCGATAAAACAGTTGCAAGATACAAAAGTATCTAATCCCATACATAGAGGCCCCCTTTTCCTAAATAAATTCCTATAATGGTATACCTATTTTTTCTAACGTCTTTGGTACTAATAAAAAAGGCACCAGTAAGAAACTGAAGGGCTTGCCGGCTCACTAATAGTACGATGTCAGCACAATTTAGCGCAGTCCAAGCGGGTATTGGCATGGCTATTTTGCCGCATTTCACTGCCCAAAAGATGGGACTGAGTTGATTGCAAAGGAACATGAGAGGCTGTTGATGCCATAAGCTCCCTCCACTTTGACACGGGCTGATATCATTATTTAGCCAGCGAATGTTTATAGCGGGATTAAAACAAAGAGCTAATATTTCAATCAATGGGAGGACAGCCAGTATGTTGTTTTTACCTTTAGAATTTGCCAATATAACCGGCTCAAGATTTCAGGCCTACCACACAATCAGCGGCTATATTGGCTTATGTCGATTGGCTCTACTCTAAGGATCCTACTATGGCCCCTTTTCATCAATTAGCAGCGACGAGTCTCGGCGGGCAACTTATCTCTATGAAAGACTACGCTGGTAAGGTTGTTCTCGTCGTTAATACCGCCAGTCATTGTGGTTTTACACCACAATACAACGGCTTAGAATCACTCTACAAGAAATATGCTCCTCAGGGCTTTGTGGTGCTGGGTTTCCCCTGTAATCAGTTTGGCAAACAAGAACCCGGTGGGGCTGAGGAAATCGCGCAGACCTGCTTTATTAACTACGAAGTGAGCTTTCCAATGTTCGAAAAAGTCGACGTTAATGGAAGCTCAGCTCACCCAATATTCCGTTACCTGAAAAACGAGCTACCAGGTCTAATGGGTGGGCGAGTCAAGTGGAACTTTACTAAATTCTTGATCGGGCGTGATGGTAAACCGCTCAAACGCTTCGCTCCATTCACTACCCCTGAAAAAATGGAAGCAATAATCCTTTCGGCACTTCAAATTTAAGTGTTCACTAATTTGCTTAATTAAATCGAATGCTATTAAAGACTAAAAAAACAAAAAAGCCCACTTTTACATGGGCTTAAGTCGTTATTTTGCTAGTCACTGCTAGCTAATTCCTATTGCGGGATTATTCCCACTCAATGGTCGCAGGCGGTTTGCCGCTGATATCATATACAACCCTTGAAATGCCTTCGACCTCATTAATGATGCGGTTTGAAACGCGGCCTAGGAAGTCATAAGGTAAATGTGCCCAATGCGCGGTCATAAAGTCGATGGTTTCAACTGCACGTAATGAAACAACCCAGTCGTATTTACGGCCATCACCCATAACACCGACAGAGCGGACAGGTAAAAATACAGTAAATGCTTGGCTAACTTTATGATATAAATCCGCTTTGTGCAGTTCTTCGATAAAGATAGCGTCTGCGCGGCGTAGTAAGTCACAGTACTCTTTCTTCACTTCACCTAGCACGCGAACCCCTAAGCCTGGGCCTGGGAATGGGTGGCGATATAACATATCGTACGGCAGACCTAACTCTAAACCAATCTTACGCACTTCATCTTTAAACAGCTCTTTTAATGGCTCAACTAAACCAAGCTTCATGTCATCCGGTAGGCCACCTACGTTATGGTGAGACTTGATAACATGCGCTTTGCCAGTTGCTGATGCTGCTGATTCGATAACGTCTGGGTAAATCGTACCTTGAGCTAACCATTTGATATTAGGCAGCTTAGATGACTCTTCATCAAATACTTCGATAAACACATGGCCAATTTTCTTACGTTTAGCTTCTGGATCGCTGATCCCCGCTAATGCATTTAAGAAGCGATCTTCAGCTTTTGCATGGATGATGTTTAGGTCAAATTTACCTGCGAACATTTCCATTACTTGGTCTGCTTCGTTTAAACGCAATAAACCGTTATCAACGAACACACAGGTTAAACGTTTACCAATTGCGCGGTTTAATAGCAATGCCGTAACCGATGAGTCAACACCACCCGATAATGCAAGCAGTACGTGGTCATCACCAATTTGCTCTTTTAAACGCGCTACTGTGTCTTCGATAATTGCAGCTGGTGTCCACAGGGCTTCACATTGGCAAATATCTTTCACAAAACGCGTTAAAATATTTAGGCCTTGGTGAGTGTGAGTCACTTCTGGGTGGAATTGAACACCGTAGAATTTTTTCTCTTCATTTGCCATGATGGCATATGGGCAGCTTGGTGTGCTGGCAATGGTTTTAAAGTCCGCTGGAATTGCAGTCACTTTATCACCATGGCTCATCCAGACATCTAGTACTGGTTTGCCCGCTTCGTTCAGAGAGTCATGAATATCACGGAATAATTCACATTGCTCAGTGATTTCAACATTAGCATAACCGAATTCACGTTCACCAGAGACTTCAACTGCACCACCCAACTGCATTGACATGGTTTGCATGCCATAACAAATACCTAATACAGGAACGCCTGCATTAAATACGTAATCAGGGGCACGTGGGCTATCTGATTCCGTCGTACTTTCTGGTCCACCAGAAAGAATAATACCGTTTGGATTAAATCCTCGAATTTGTTCTTCTGTAACGTCCCACGCCCAGAGTTCACAGTAAACGCCAATTTCACGGATGCGACGAGCGATCAGCTGTGTATATTGCGAGCCGAAATCAAGAATAAGAATGCGATGTTTATGGATATTTGTTGTCATTTGAGGAGAATTCCAAAAATTCAAGTCAAAAATAAGAATCGGTGACGCAAACAAACGCATGCGCCACCCTGAGAAACTTTATCGATTATTGCCCCAAACGGTAGTTTGGAGACTCTTTCGTGATAGTAACATCATGGACGTGGCTTTCTTGGATACCCGCACCACTAATGCGAACAAATTCTGCTTTTGTTCTTAATGCATCAATAGTACCACAGCCGGTCAGCCCCATACAGGAGCGTAAACCACCCATTTGTTGATGAATAATTTCTTTTAAACGGCCTTTATACGCGACACGGCCTTCAATCCCTTCTGGCACTAATTTGTCTGCTGCATTATCCGATTGGAAGTAGCGGTCTGACGAACCTTTAGACATCGCACCAAGTGAGCCCATACCACGGTATGCTTTGTAAGTACGGCCTTGGAATAAAATGGTTTCTCCCGGAGACTCTTCAGTTCCTGCGAACATTGAGCCGACCATCACACAGGCTGCGCCTGCCGCGATAGCTTTAGAAATGTCGCCTGAGAAACGAATACCACCATCCGCAATAACAGGAATACCAGTACCTTCAAGCGCTTCTGCCGCTTCTGCAATCGCTGTGATTTGTGGTACACCAACGCCTGTCACGATACGTGTGGTACAAATAGAACCCGGACCAATACCCACTTTAACTGCGCTAACACCGGCATCTGCTAAGGCTTTAGCCCCTTCAGCTGTTGCAACGTTACCACCAATAATTTGCAAATCAGGGTATTTTTGGCGAGTTTCACGGATACGTTGTAGTACACCTTCGGAATGACCATGTGATGAGTCAATTAATAAAATATCAACGCCAGCGGCCACCAGCGCATCAACACGCTCTTCATTTCCTGCGCCAGCACCAACTGCAGCGCCAACACGTAAACGGCCTTGCTCGTCTTTACACGCGTTTGGTTTACGTTCTGCTTTTTGGAAATCTTTAACGGTGATCATCCCTAACAAATGAAAGTTATCATCGATCACTAAGGCTTTTTCTACACGTTTTTCATGCATTTTTTGCAAAACGACTTCGCGTGCTTCGCCTTCTTTTACGGTCACTAAACGCTCTTTTGGCGTCATCACTGCGGTAACAGGTTGGTCTAAATCTGTCACGAAACGGACGTCACGGCCTGTAATGATACCGACTAGTGAATTGTCTTTAGCAACAACAGGATAACCCGCGAACCCATTACGCTCAGCCATTTCTTGCACTTCACGAATGGTCGTATCTGGCGTTACGGTGACAGGATCAGTAACCACACCACTTTCATGCTTTTTCACGCGGCGAACTTCTTCCGCTTGGCGCTCAATAGTCATGTTTTTATGGATGAAGCCAATGCCACCTTCTTGTGCTAATGCGATAGCAAGGTCAGATTCAGTGACAGTATCCATGGCTGCAGAAAGCATAGGAATGTTCAGGCGGATGTTTGCAGTCAGTTGAGTTGATAAATCTGCAGTATTTGGTAATACCGTTGAGTGTGCAGGAACGAGTAAAACGTCGTCGAAAGTTAGTGCTTCTTTTTTAATGCGTAACATAGGCAATATCCCACCAGGCAGCGTTATGGAAAGGTATAAAATATTGCCGCGGCATTATACACACCGAAAACGGTTGCTTCCAGCGTTTTTTTGAAAAAAAACTTGATAACTCTTATGGCTAGGTTAGTATCTAACGATTAAGTCATTGTTTTAAAATTTGATCTGGCTCACATGTCGACATCACAAAATAGCGCAATTTACTCTGTTAGCAAGCTTAACCAGACGGTTCGAGAACTTCTTGATAACCAAATGGGTCGTATTTGGTTAACCGCAGAAATTTCTAATTTTTCGCAGCCCAGCTCCGGTCATTGGTATCTAACCTTAAAAGATGATCGGGCTCAGGTTCGTGCAGCAATGTTCCGTGGGCAAAATGCGCGTGTCACTTTCCGCCCCCAGAATGGTCAACAGGTGTTAGTCAGAGCGACAGTCACCTTGTATGAGCCACGAGGCGACTATCAATTAATCCTTGAAAGCATGCAGCCCGCCGGTGAAGGGTTACTGCAACAGCGTTTTGAGCTATTAAAGCAAACGCTAAGCGCACAAGGCTTATTTGATATTATTCATAAAAAACCGCTCCCTAGCCCTGCTAAGTCTGTCGGTATCATTACCTCGGCAACAGGTGCAGCCCTACATGATATTTTAAATATTTTACGTCGTCGTGACCCTTCCCTGCCTATCATCATCTACCCAACGGCCGTTCAAGGTGAGATGGCGCCAGCACAAATTGCTCGAATGATTGAGCTAGCAAACTTACGTCAAGAATGCGATGTGTTGATCGTCGGTCGCGGAGGCGGTTCACTTGAGGATTTATGGGCATTTAATGAAGAAATCGTTGCTAGAGCTATTTTTACGAGCCAACTACCTATAATCAGCGCTGTTGGCCATGAAACCGATGTGACAATTGCCGACTATGTGGCGGACGTAAGAGCGCCAACCCCGTCAGCCGCCGCTGAGCTTGTTAGCCGTAATCAATTGGAAATGCTCCGCCAGCTAAAATCAGCACAGCAACACCTTGAAATGGCGATGGATTATTACGTGGCAGGTCAACAACAAAGATTCGCACGCTTGCATCACCGCCTACAGCAGCAGCACCCGCAATTGCGGTTGGCAAGGCAACATAACCAGCTCAATTTATTGCAGCAAAAGCTGGCGCAGTCGATGACGCGGCAACTACAAAGTTCAACGGCTAAATTCGAGAAAGTTAATCGTCGTTTACTGCAAAATGATTTGCGCCCACATCTGCAAAAACAACAACGCCAGCTGCAACAGACGCAATATCATTTGCAAAATATGGTTACCCATTTGGTCAATAGCTATCGCCAGCGATTCGCAGTGGCTTGTTCGAAAATGGAAGCGGTTAGCCCATTAGCCACCCTAGCTCGCGGGTTTAGTATCAGTGAAACCGCTAAAGGCACTGTGTTGAAAAAAACCAGCCAAGTGAAAGTCGGCCAACCGTTGAAAACACGCCTTAATGATGGCTGGGTTGAAAGCCAAGTCACCCACATTGAGAAGGTTAAAGTCAAAAGAGTATCGAAATAATTATTTTATCCACTTATCTCGATAAAAATAACGAGATAAGTGGTGTTAAATTTATATGTTGATTAGAAACGCACCTGCCCACCTATCATATAGGTACGCCCTCTACCCGTTTCGTTATTTCGCCCTCGTTCTTCCATAATTGCACCCGAATTTGCGCGATTTAATGCATCGGTATAGTTTTTATTTGTCACATTGTTAATGGTCATCATCAACTTAACGTTTTTATTAATTTCATAATCTGCATATACATCAATAATGGTTGGCTGTTTTTCGTATTTTTCCGTCATAGCGTCACCATTTTGGTCGGCATCAAGAACTGGGCTAATTCGCTTAGACGGCCCTGTCCACGTTATCGTTGACCCCAGTGTCAGCTTTTCATCCAGCAAACGCACACCTGAATCTAATGTTAGGTAATAGTCGGGTAATTGCGTAAAGTCCCCAGCACTAAATGCAGAGGTACTATTAATAGAAACTGGTTGTTTTCCTGACTCTTTGGTATAGGAAATCATTGAGTAAAATACACCTGCATCATAGTTGGCTTGCAGTTCATACCCACGTAGATTCACATCTCGGTGGTCATTCACATACATTTCTGCTCGCTGAGACATGGGTGGATTCTCTTTATCCCATACATCATCATTGACTAAACACCAATCAAATTCATCCCGTGGATTGGAACGACAAAGAATGAAAGCTTTACTCGTGATGTAGTCTTTAACCTGAGTATGAAACCACAATGCTTTCAGGTTAAATTGGTCCCCCTCCACCACTAAATCAGGTTTTAAGCTATTAAAGCCAACCTGCCAAGTTTTCGATTTTTCCCCCTTAAGAAATGGATTCATAGTCTGGCCACCATTTGAGGAGAAAAAAGCTTCTTGTGAATTTGGTGCTCGCATTGAATGAGCATAGCTAACAAAGGGTTGGAATTCAGGAATGAGTTGTGTGGATAATAATATTCCAGGGTTAATTCCGCTATCTTTAATATTCAGATTACTGGCTTCTTGAGGAAAACATTTCTCTGTTGCATCACACTCAGGTTTATAGCCTTTCACACTATAATTGAGGTAATTAAGGTCAAATATCGCTGTGTAGATATCGTATTTCGCTTCAAACTGAGTATATACACTGGCAATATCTTGTGTTCCGCTTGGTGCAAATGGATTATTTTTCTGGGTGTTTGGGTCTTCAACAGATTGAGCTTCCTTACTGTACTTGGTTTTCATTAATTTCGAACCAACTTGCCATTTATAATCCACGTCGCCATAAGAAAAATGGCTAGTATTGGATAAATTTATACTATCTGATTTATTTTTAGATATGGCATCTCTGTACGCGCCACCAACGGGATCACCTTAGAGTTTCTGCTGATTATTTCCATGACTTGCCAATATTTCCACATCAATTAATTCATTTAATGGGGTGTATTTATATTTAAGGTAATAGTCATCACTATTAATCTTTCTGCTAGTTAATTTATTTTGTAAGAAACGGCCACTAAATTCTAATTCATGACTGTCATTAGGTTTATATTTCAGTTTGGCTAATTGGGATTGTGGTTTTTGTTTAAATGATGGGTCTGTGGCAAATTCATCACTATCAAACCCATCACCATTCTTATAACTACCAGGAATATTATGGCCGCTAACCGCAATTAAACCGCCAAAATAGCCATCATCTTGTAATAATGTCTTTCCTGCAACTGCAACCATGCCATTATAACCGAGACCATTATCTCCCCAACTGGCCTTACTACGTAGGCCATATAAGTTGTTATTGAAAATGACATCATCAATACCGATAGTGCGGAAATTTGCACTCCCCGCTAAGGCGTTGACACTATTACTGCCATTTAGCTGTCCTTTTTCTACTTCTACCGACACTATAAAGTTAGGATCTATTAATGAGCCAAAATCATTACTTGGCTGCATCCCGTGTGTGTACTTACTTGGGGAATTACCATAATAACTTTGAGTGATACCATCAACCATCATATTCACGCGACCAAAACCACTTAACCCGCGAATATTCACGTTAACCGTTCCTTGGCTAGCATCCATTTGCGTATAAGTCCCTGGCATGGTGCGGATTATTTTATCCATCGACTGCAATTTATTTTCTGTACCCACCGCACTGTAAGCACCCGGTTTTTCCAATGCCTTGACTAATGGTGTTTGTTTTTGTGCACCTGAAACTTTTAATTGGCTAAAATTAACCACACCCTCTTTCTGCTTATTTTGCTGCTGTGTATTTTCAGCCAAAGCAATCCCTTGATAGCCAGTGGCAATAAAGCCAGCTACCATAATTATTGTTTTATTATTCATTAAACCATTCCTGTAAACGTACTGTGTGTCATACGCTCACACTGCTAACACAGGGCAAATAAAGCCTGTGAAAAGGCTCAGCAACAATGTCATTAATATTGTTGCTGGCCTGAAATAACCTCAATTTTATAGGCTAATTATTATTTTAAATAAGGAAAATATTTATCTTTATTTTCAAGCATAAGAATAAAACTATATTCTTGAGCAATATCATCTAACGCATTAAAGCGGCCCGATTTACCACCATGCCCTGCATTCATATTCGTTTCTAATAATAATAATGAATTGCCTTGTTTAATATCTCGCAATTTAGCCACCCATTTTGCAGGTTCCCAATATTGAACTTGTGAGTCATGTAGCCCTGTCGTCACTAATATGTGCGGATAATGCTGTGCTTTGATATTGTCATAAGGGCTATACGCTTTAATTCGCCAGTAGTCCTCTTCATTCTCAGGGTTACCCCACTCATCATACTCCCCAGTGGTCAATGGGATTGACGGGTCTAACATTGTGGTCACCACATCAACAAATGGAACAGCGGAAACAACACCCTCGTATAAATCAGGTGCCATGTTCACTACAGCGCCCATTAATAGCCCACCAGCACTTCCGCCCATGGCATACACATGGCCTGCTTTACCATAACCTTCTGATAATAACCCTTTGGTTGCATCAATAAAGTCAGTAAAAGTATTCATCTTGTGGATTGTTTTACCTTGTATGTACCAATTTTTACCTAAGTCACCACCACCACGAATATGAGCAATCGCGTAAACAAAGCCACGATCCAGTAAAGACAAACGAGATGAGCTAAATGAAGGGTCAATACCATATCCATAAGCGCCATAACCATAGACTAACAATGGGTTTTGGCCATGTTTGAAAAGATCTTTACGATAAACCAAGGAAACCGGAACTTTTACCCCATCTTGTGCGGTGACCCAAATACGCTCACTTTGGTAGTTTTGCTTATTAAAATCTTTAACTTCTTCTTGTTTTAAAAGCTGTTTTTCTTGAGTCAGCATATTAATTTCATATACTGAAGACGGTGTGGTCATTGATGAATAGCCGTAGCGTAATATGTCTGTATCAGGCTCAGGGTTATTACTAATCCATGCCATATACGTTGGGTCATCAAAGCTTACTTGATTTTCTTTATGCGTTAACCAGCTGATTTGGCGAATATTTACTAAGCCATTTTGGCGCTCTTCTATCACTAGCCAATTATTAAATAAAGCAAAACCTTCAAGGTCAACCCCATCACGTGGTGCTATAAAACTTGCCCACGGAGCTGAAATATTGTCTGCAATATATAAACCAAATAATGGGTGCTGGTGATTAGAACGAATATAGAATTTACCGTTGAAATGATCAGGATAGTACTCAACACCTGTTTGACGAGGTTTCAAGATTTTAGCGTCATTTTGTGGCTGATTTGCATCAATTAACCGGTATTCAGAGGTTTCAGTACTCGTGATACCAATTAAAATAAAATCTTTTGAAGTTGATTTCGATAAACTAACGTAAAAAGTATCATCCTTTTCTTCGTACACCAGTTTGTCTTGAGTTTGCTGTGTGCCATATTGGTGCCTAACGACTTGATAAGGAAGCAATGTTTGCTTGTCCTTATTCACATAGAATAGCGTTTGGTTGTCATTGGCCCAAACAATATTACCTGATGTATTGGTTAACACATTTTCTTGCCACTCGCTCTCATCAATTTTGCGAAATGACACGACAAATTCATTACGCCCTTGGCGATCTTCAGCGATGGCAAGCGTGGTATTATCTGGCGAAATCGCTAATGCGCCCATACGATAATATTCAGTGCCTTCTGCACGTTCATTACCATCAACTAATACAGCCCATTCACCCTGGCTATTTACCGGGCGCCTTTCATATATAGAGTAGTTTTTACCTGCAACCACTCGTGAGCGGTAAGTATAACCATTATAATTATAAGGAACTGATTCATCATCCTGCTTCATACGCGAAAATAGTTCATCGTAAATTTCTTTTTTTAACGGCTCACCTTTTTCAAGTTGTTGCTGCGTATAATTATTTTCTTGCGTTAAATATTCGATAACTTCGGGAGACTCACGCTGGTCATCTCTTAACCAGTAATAGTTGTCAACACGGACATCTCCGTGAGTGGTAATGGTATGAGGTTGCTTTTGGGCTATTGGTGCTGACATTCTTTCCTCCGCAGCACTAGTGGCTGCATATAAACCAAGTAATGTAATAAGACAAAACTCAGTGAGTTTATTACGCATAATTAATCCAATCTATTTTTCATTAAGAGTAAAATCAATAGGGATCCTGACTGTTACCCGCCCATTAATTAAAATTTCGGCTGGTGGTTCAGGTAACGGTGCCGCCCTTGAGAGCACCTGCAACGCTTCTCTGTCCAAAGATCGCGTTCCAGATGAACTCACCAAGTCGCTACCAAGTAAAAAACCTTGTGGGTCAACCGTGAATGTCACGGTTGATTGACCAACTCGCCCTCGCCTTACGGCATCTTCAGGGAACCGCTTGTATTTATTTAGTTTTCCCAATACTTGAGCTTCCCACAGCCTTTTCGCGTTCTCTATCGATTGTGACTGGCTATTAAATTCTGCCGCAATTTTCTGCGTCTGTAATGGTGCTGCTGCATCACTGGTGACAGGAGCATCATTGGCTTTTGAATCAGTCGCTTGTTTTTGTTCAACCACCTGCTTTTCATGTTTTTGTTTTTTGACTTCAACTGTTCGCTGTTTACTCACCGCCTTAGCCACTTGCACTTCTGCCTGCTCATTGACTGCTAGGGGTGGGATAATTTTATCTTCAGACGGTACCTCATGAACTTGACTCGCCACAGACAACTCTTGTAACTGACCAATGTTAGCTTCTGTCAATTGCACCGCTTGCGACTCAATCGAAATTTCCATGACCACGGATGGCGGTGGCAATAACTCTTCCCATTGTTGATTGTGAGTTACCCATAAATACACGCCAACAACCACAACATGAAGAGCGATTGCCAATGCGAGCCAACCACTCATCTTTGTCGTTCGCTTTAAATACTCATTTTCAAATGTTGTTATACTCATTTTTATCTTTCATACTTACGTATTCTCACATAAACGCAAATGATAATTAATAACAAATGAAAATGGAAATCATTTCTTAATGAAAATAAAGATTACTTCACAAAATTAACTTTTTTGAAATCATTAGGTTGCTATTATTTAGTCATCATTTAGGTGTGTACCACACAAAATCCGCATGTAAGTGGTCTATTTCTTCCCCTCTTTCCGAAATAATTAACACTTTCATTGGTTCATCAGGGGCGAGATCTTGCACATGCAAGGGGACACCAATAGCTCTTGTTGCATGGTAGCCACCTGCGAACAGAAGCGCTGGTGTAGGCGCATTTAATAACGACTCTGCCATACGACGGTCACGCAGCTGCTGTACGAACGTCATTTTTATAACTTGTTCCGCTGTAAGCTCCCCACCATGAGAACTTTCAATCGTTTTGCTGATAAGTTCTTGAACAATAGGCTGAGTAGAATACTGCCCCACTATCGATGACGGGTTAGCATAGGCGGCAAGCACCTCTTCTTTGTCTAAATTTGCAGACAGTAGTGGATAAGGTGAGCTCAGCAAATGGCGGATTAAAGACCCATATTGTTCCCAAGGCCAGCCGCTATTCCAATTTAAGGCAGACTGTAACTTTTCGTCACGAATATAGGGGTTACTTTGCATCTGTGCCTGTACACGGCTCACGCCCTTTTGCTGTGAAGGTGTCAGCATTTCGAGTAGAACCGCGCCTTGAGGACGTATTTTTGGCATTTCTTGTACAAGCCACTGCTCAATTTGGTGGTGATAGTGGTTATCATGCTTTTCTCCCACGATCACACGTGGAGATTGAGCAAGCTGCTCAATTAATTGTTGAGGAGTTAAAGACTTACCTGTTGCTAAGTCAATAATTTGGTTACTAACTGTTAGTTGATTATCTAATTGTACGGTTGTCGGTTCAACTTTTTGTGTACAACCAATAAGAAAGAATAACCCAACCATCAAAGTGGCTATTCGAGAGGTCAATCTAATTGAAATCATTATGCTTTCCGTCTTGTGTAGTCAAACCCACAAGATACAGATAATGAGAATCATTTTCAATAAAAAAGGCCACTATGAAACCATAGAAGCCTTTAAAAGGGATTAACTAATATTAACCGTTAGAGAGGATTTGTTTGAGCCTCAACAACCGCTAAAGCAACCATATTCACGATACGGCGTACCGACGCAATTGGTGTCAAAATATGCACAGGTTTCGCAACCCCCATCAACACCGGCCCGACAGTCACACCATCAGAGCTAGTCACACGCAGTAAGTTATAACTAATACGTGCCGCTTCCATATTTGGCATTATTAATAAATTTGCTGAACCTTTTAATGGGCTATCTGGCATCACATCTTTACGGATAGACTCAATTAATGCGGCATCCGCATGCATTTCGCCGTCAATTTCAAGATGTGGGTCACGTGCTTTGATCATCGATAACGTATCACGCATTTTTTGTGCTGATGAGCAATTTGAAGAGCCAAAGCTAGAACGCGATAACAACGCGACTTTCGGTTCAATACCAAAGCGTCTTACCGTATCCGCTGCCATTAACGTGATTTCAGTTAGCTCTTCCGGTGAAGGGTCTTCATTGACATAAGTGTCTGCAATGAATGTATTCCCCGTTGGCAGTAATAATGCGTTCATTGCACCAGCGGTGTGAACACCTTCGCGGAAACCAAACAGTTCTTTAACCACTTCGTAGTGTTCGCCATAACTTCCGACAGTACCACAAATCATCCCGTCAGCTTCACCACGTAACACCATGATCCCACCAATTAAGGTTGGGTTATTAATCACTGCACGGCGTGCCATTTCTTGGGAAACACCACGACGTTTCATGATTTGGTAATATTCTTGCCAATACTCTTTATAACGCGGGTCATTTTCATTATTGACCACTTCAAAATCTTTACCTAACTCAATATGTAGGCCAAGTTTTTGAATACGCATTTCAATCACACTTGGACGCCCAACTAAGACTGGGAAAGCTAAACCTAAAGAAACCAGCTCTTGAGTGGCATGTAATACACGTTCTTCTTCCCCTTCGGCTAAAACAATGCGTTTTTTCGCAGTCTTCGCTTGGGAGAAAATAGGCTTCATAAATAAGTTTGTTTTATAAACAAATTGGTTCAATTTTTCGATATAAGCATCGAAATCTTCAATTGGACGTGTTGCTACCCCTGAGTCCATTGCCGCTTTTGCCACAGCCGGTGCAATTTTAACAATCAAACGTGGGTCAAATGGTTTCGGAATAATATACTCAGGACCAAAGAATAGATCTTGATTGCCATACGCTGAAGCCACTTCTTCGCTTTGTTCTGCCAATGCCAAATCTGCAATGGCGTACACACAAGCCAGTTTCATCTCTTCATTTATCGTTGTTGCACCGACATCTAACGCACCACGGAAAATGAATGGGAAACATAACACGTTATTAACCTGATTTGGGTAATCAGAGCGACCGGTACAAATGATGGCATCAGGGCGAACTTCTTTCGCTAACGGTGGCAATATTTCAGGTTCAGGGTTAGCCAATGCTAAGATCAGTGGATCTTTTGCCATGGTTTTCACCATTTCTGGCGTTAAAAGGCGAGGACCTGAACAACCTAAGAAAATATCTGCATTAGGAATAGCATCCGCTAAAGTACGTTGACCGTTATCTTCAATTGCATACGCGGCTTTAGTCACATCCATGCGCTCGTCACGGCCTTTATAAATCACCCCTTTAGAATCACAGACGGTGATATGTTCGCGTTTCAACCCTAATGCGACTAATAGATTCATACAAGCGATTGATGCTGCCCCTGCGCCAGAAACGACTAGGCGAACATCACCAATCTCTTTTTTAACAATCCGTAACCCATTAATGACAGCGGCAGTACAGATGATCGCCGTTCCGTGTTGGTCATCATGGAATACAGGGATTTTCATCCGCTCACGGAGTTTTTGTTCAATATAAAAGCATTCTGGTGCTTTGATATCTTCTAAGTTAATACCGCCAAAAGTCGGCTCAAGGGATGCTATGATATCCACGAGCTTGTCTGGATCGGTTTCATCAACTTCAATATCAAAGACATCAACACCAGAAAACTTTTTAAATAGTACACCTTTCCCTTCCATGACGGGCTTACCAGCCAAAGCACCGATATTACCTAACCCAAGAACAGCAGTACCATTAGACACCACCCCGACAAGGTTACCTTTAGCCGTGTAACGATAAGCTTTAAGTGGGTCATCTGCAATTTCAAGACATGGCACTGCAACACCTGGTGAGTATGCTAATGCGAGATCTCTCTGGGTTGTTAGGGGTTTAGTTGGGGTAACCGTAATTTTCCCAGGATGTGGAAACTCATGAAAATCAAGAGCACTTTGTTTTAATTTATCATCCATCGTCAAGTCCTTTCAAAATAAGTAAGGTAAGAGCGATAACAGTATAAACACATCTCACTAGCAAATCATGATCATACCTGCAATTTCCAGAAAAATCTTTCAGTTACAGCCTTTCAGTGACAATAGAGTTAGGCCACTATTAGAGTAAAACGTAATCGCTTTGATTATATCGCAACACCGTTTTAATTATTAAAAATAAAACTAAAATAATTTATAGTTAATTTCATGATGGTAATATATATAAATAATTAATTACCTAACAACACTGTGTAATTCCGTTTCAAAATCACTTATTTTTAATTTTAATTTAAATATTAGATATGAATTTTCTGATTTTAATGTATTATCGACAAACACCTTATTTTATTAGCATAGCTATTCAAATTAATTAAAGAAGTAACATTAATAATATACCAAACTAGTTTTATAATTATTAATATACTTATTAAATATAATAAACATATTGAAATCAGATTGTCTATTTTATGGGGAATACTTAACTAGACTTTGACGTTTGAGACATAAAAAAGGAACCCTCTATGTCTAAATATACAGTAATGATTATTGATGAGCACCCTATTATACGCTTGGGATTGCGTCAGCTCATAAATACAGATACACACTTTAGTGTCACAGCAGAGTGCTCTTGTTGTTACGAAGCCTTAAGTATCGCAAGGCACCTACAGCCTAATCTCATTATCATCGATACCAATATTCAAGGTATTAAAACATTTGAAACCATGCGATTACTTCGTAAACACTGCAATGACAGTTACTTACTAGTGTTATCTGCATCAACAATTAAAACAGATATATATGGTGCTATTGATGCAGGTGCACAAGGTTATTTATTGAAAAGCAGTGAACTTGACATGCTATTTTATAGCATGAAGAAGGCCTCTAGAGGGCAATTGGTTTTTAGTGAAAAAATATATCAACATCTTATTTCACGTCATAATTATAATGATCCGCTATCAGCACTGACGAAACGAGAATCTGAAATTTTACATGAACTGGCTGTCGGCTTGAAAAATCGTGAAATATCTAATTTGCTTTTTATTTCTGAGGAGACTGTTAAAGTTCACATTCGAAATATTCTTAAAAAGTTACGCGTTCGCTCTCGTCTAGAAGCTAGTTTAATTTATATGCGCTCAAGATGATTTTTTTAATATATTAATTGTCGAGGCTAAGTCACATAGTTTTTAATTATAAGGTTATTATATATTTCTCAAGTTTGGGCTAGATCCCAAGTGATTTTTGCCTCATTATGTAAGGATTATCGCTAGTTTTTTTGAGGAAAATCATATGCCAAATACATCTAACTCTCCTTATATCATGTACGGAATTAAAAACTGTGACACCATTAAAAAAGCACGCCGTTACTTAGAAGATAATGGCGTTAACTATCAGTTTCATGATTATCGTGTTGATGGTATTAGCGATGAATTACTTTCTACCTTTATGGAACATATTGATTGGGAAGTGTTAGTCAATAAACGGGGAACAACGTGGCGCAAACTGACTGACGATGAAAAAAATGCAGTTGTTGACGCAGACAGTGCGAAAAAAATACTACTTGCAGAGCCTGCCATGATCAAAAGGCCCGTACTTGTTTCTCCAGATAACCGATACTTAGTTGGGTTTAACGCTAATGACTACCAAAACTTCATTCGATAATCAGGTGGATATAATGGATTGCCCCGTTATTCAGCTTGCCAAAGAATTAATTACTCGCCCTTCTATCAGCCCCGATGACCAAGGCTGCCAAGCAATACTTACCGAGCGCTTAAACCAACTTGGTTTTACTGTTGAACCCATGCATTTTGGTGACACATTGAATTTTTGGGCACATCGAGGTACTCAGGGGCCAACCCTTGCATTCGCAGGTCATACCGATGTTGTACCGGCAGGCAATAGCGAAAATTGGCAGACTCCGCCGTTTAACCCAACAATTATAAATCAACATCTATATGGCCGTGGTGCTGCTGATATGAAAGGTTCAGTCGCAGCAATGGTTGTCGCAGCAGAGCGTTTTGTCAAAAAACACCCTCATCATCCGGGACGCTTGGCCTTTTTAATCACATCTGATGAAGAAGCTGCTGCGTTGGATGGCACGGTTAAAGTTGTTGAAACATTAATAGCACGTAATGAGCGCGTTGATTACTGTTTAGTCGGTGAGCCGTCAAGCCAATCACAATTAGGCGACATCATAAAGAATGGACGTAGAGGCTCTATTACAGCAAACTTAACTATTTTGGGTACACAGGGACACGTTGCCTATCCCCATTTAGCGGACAACCCGGTGCACCGCTCAACCGCTTTTTTGCAAGAGCTCACCTCAACTATCTGGGATAACGGCAATGAGTTCTTCCCTGCCACTACCATGCAAATTGCCAATATCCATGCAGGTACTGGGGCAAGTAATGTGATCCCCGGAGAGTTATTTGTTCAATTTAATTTTCGTTTCAGCACAGAATTGACTGACATACAGATACGTGACAGGGTCACTAACATGTTAGACCGCCATGGCCTTACATACAAAATTGAATGGTCATTATCTGGGCAGCCATTTTTGACTGAAAAACAAGAGCTTGTCACTGCAACTCTGCAAGCAATTCATGAACTGACAGGTCTTAACGCAGAGTTATCGACAAGTGGTGGAACATCGGATGGTCGTTTTATCGCCCAAATGGGAACTCAAGTGATTGAGCTCGGCCCATTGAATGCCACCATACATAAAGTTGATGAATGCGTTAGTGTCAAAGACTTGCAACAACTGGCCTTAATTTATGAGCGAGTCATGGAGCTATTGTTATTATGATCACCATCGCAATGCTAACAGGCCGTTCCACGGACCATTTAGTGACACTTGGCGGCTCTCATCGCCTACAGTTTAATGCCACCAAAGCATTTTTAGCCATGCAACAAGCAGCGGTAAAAGCAGGCTTCAAGTTACAATCAGCAAGTGCATTTCGTGATTTTTCACGTCAACAGTTGATTTGGAATGAAAAATTCACCGGCCTTCGCCCTGTTCTTGATGCACAGAGCCAACCTCTAGACATTACAGCCCTTTCTGAAGGTGAGCTTTGTGAGGCGATTTTGCATTGGTCTGCATTACCCGGTGCAAGCCGTCATCATTGGGGAACCGAAATAGACGTGTATGACCCATTACGTATCCCAGCAGGGCAAACATTGCAGTTAGAACCTTGGGAGTATGAAACTGGCGGCTACCTTGCTGAACTAAATCACTGGCTCACGGATAATATGGCGACATTTGATTTTTATCGCCCTTTTACTGCCAAAAATGCAGGGGTTGCCTATGAACCTTGGCATATTAGCTACTGGCCGTTATCCCATGAAGCTGAACAGCTATTAACGCCAGAAGTGATTAAGCAAGTTCTAGAACAAGAGGATATTTGCGGGAAAAACTGGTTAAACAGTAACTTAGATTATGTATTCGAACGCTATATTAGAGCTCCTGAATAACCCCTAAGTCAGCAAAGCAACTTCTATCACGCCTCATAAATTACATTACATAATTTATGAGGCTTTTTTATTTTTCGTGGAAATTTGTTCATCAACAACTGGAAGTCGATACATAAAAATAAGCAGCCAACACAACAGTGCCAATAAGCCAATTTTCAACCATACATAACTAACAACCCAGATTGATAATGAAAAAGTAAGTATTATCAATATAATTGCTTTGGGTTTTGCCCCTTTAGGTAGCCCTCTGTGCTTTTGCCAATGACGGATATACCCCCCAAACCAAGAGCGATATAATAACCAATGATGAAAGCGTGGAGATGAACGAGAAAAGCACCATGCCGCCAGCAATAAGAAAGGCGTAGTCGGCAAAACAGGAAGAACGACGCCAGCAAAAGCCAGCGCAACAGCTAACCATCCAATAACAATGAGGAACAATTTTTTCAAAATTACTCCTCCTCTCTAATAAATAAATTAAATGGTAAAAACCGCATAAATTTTGTGGTAACTCATAATAATATCAATGGTATACTCTAATGGTAAACAAGCTTAATGAAAAGTCGCTTTTGCCTGCTGGAATGATTATTACTAGCAGTGACTAGGGTAACTGAGCGATATCAACGCACAGACAGCTCAAAGAATGGCTCTCTCACCCCATTCTAAATTATTTGAGTTGTATGAAGGCGATGAGTGAAGGCATCCCTAGGAGCATACAAAAGTATGTGACTAGGGTAACTGAGCGATATCAACGCACAGACAGCTCAAAGAATGACGAATGGAAGGTAATGTATGCAATGGTTAGCCGACTACTGGTGGATAATTTTACTCTTATTGGTAGGTATTATCTGGAATTCAGTCAAAGAAATGATGAAATTGGACCCCAAAAAATTTTTAGATGACAAGCCAGAAATTCCCCCACATCAAGATAATAACCACCTTTGGGATGATGAAGACGATTGGCCTAAAGACAAGAAGAAATAACCTTTTGCTTTATCTCCGCTAACAGCGTGGGTTGGTATTGTTTTACCTGTATACCAACCTCTTCTCTTACTCGTTGTAGCCATTGCTTTTGCCCTGTTATACCAACATCTGCGCAAATCTGTGCGATGGGCTCACATGACACCAAATGCCGTCTGAGAAGCGAAAGCCCGTTTTTTTCTTCCTTCAATAAACGCAGAATCGCACTTTCACTCGCAGAAATGGGCCGTTTAAACTCACTAAACCCGATGAGTTCAACCCAATCATCTGTCGTTAATTGCTGTTGTGAGTCTGTTGTGAAAGCAAACTCTTGTAAATCACTGCGCCAATATAGGTCACGTTTTAGCCGTAACTCCCCCTGTTCACAGAGTTGGTATGCACGGTTTGATATCGGTAGAATAGCCATTGCGGTAAAACAGCCACTGCTTGCTTCTTTATGAGTGCCAATGCGTATCAGCCTAAAACCGGCTTTTTGCCAAAAAGCCGTTAAATCAGGTGTTAGCCCAAAACTAACAGATAAAAAATCCAACCCTTGCTCTGTAGCAACTGTTTTTTGTTTTTCTAACAGCGTTAAACCAATTTGGCGCCTACGGTGGTGCGCATCAACCGCAATACGCATTACACGGCGAGATTGCCACTGTGCCGCATTAGGAAAAGCACTGTGAGCTGCCAATGACTGGACAACTAAATTTCCTCTTGGTCGACGAAGCCCAGCCCATATTTGCCAGCTCAATGATTCGGTCAACTGTCCTTCATCTACCATCCATAATGCACCTAAATAAGCACAATTATGAGACTCGGTTTTTGCCACCATAAAATGTTGTTGCTGAGCATCCAATAGTCGTCGTAAATCTAATGGTGACGTTCGATAGTGTGCGCTCATCAATAGGCCATAAAATGCGCTTAGTTTTTCATTATTTTCTACTAATGACGCCTGAGTTAACGCTTTATATTCAACAGTTTCAGTAATAACCGTTTGAGAGGTGGGCTCTTGCAGTAATAGAGCGCTATTAACCCATGATTCTAAGGCGTCATTAGCCGCATAGCGCATAGGGCTATCAAGTTGCAATAACCTGAAATGCGTTAGGCTTGCGCAAAATTTCAACATGAAACCACGCCCTGTTCCCTCATAGCCATCGACGGTTGTGGTCAATAAAACACGGGGAAAATACTCAACCAGCTCTCGTAAAATATAATTAGGAATAGCGGAAGCTTCATCGATGATCAGCCAATCTGCTGTTATTTTTTCATTGCTGCGGCAGTAGGCTAATAAGTTATCAGGTGACCAAAAGTTAATCGGTTGGCCTGCATGTCGGCTTAATACTTCCGTCGCCACTTTGGCGGGTGCACAACACCAACACTCTCCCCCAAATTGTTGTATTAACATGCCTGCTATTGCCGATTTTCCGCGCCCTCTTGGCGCTATTAAGCCCCAAACTCCATGTTCTGCGTTTAATAATTGGCTAATTATTTGTTGCTGTTGTTTTGTTGGATGGCCTGTAGGTGCTTGCCATAACGGTTTGTTTTTTAGCAATGGAAAATCAGGTTTATCCCCTTGTTTATAAAATAAAATATCAGAGGATGCTTCAAAAGTCCGTTGCAGATGGTGAACAAAATTCGGTGTCGAAATAACCCCAGATTGTTCATTCCAACGAAGGCTGTCGATATCATTATTTGTCGCCCACTCAGATTGCGGTGCGGTGCATAATATTAACAAGCTCCCTGCTTTTAACGTGCCAGCAAGCATGGCTAGCGCTTCGCTATGAAAGCCTTCACGCACATCAAAGATGCCATGCAAAAATTCACGGCCCAATAATAGATGGGCATTTTCAGGGGAAACACCGTGAGGCAAGTTTGATGAAATTGTTAACCAGTCGCCATCAATAGTTGTTTGAATTTCGTTGAGTTGCTGTTCCACCCACACATTGTCGCCAGAAAGAACCATAAGACGACGCATGCCAACCAGATGCAGCTGCTCGATAATAACAGGAAGTAATTTCAACATCGTAATGCTATGATTTACCAATTAATAATGACAATATCCCTGCCGCGATTAAAGGCCCCACAGGCACACCACGGAATAAGGCTACACCAATCACGGTTCCAACAAGTAAGCCTGCAACAGTAGACGGTTGATGGGTCATTAATGTGACGCCTCGGCTACCCAGCCAAGAAACGGCGATCCCAATAACAATTGCCAGAATCGATTTCCAATTCAAAAATGAGCCCAATACCTCACTAGCGGTTATTTTGCCGCTCGCAATTGGTGTCATAACGCCGATAGTTAAGATAAGTATGCCAATGGTTAAACCATATTTTTCAATCCATGGAAAATAATTATTCAATGGTGTTATTCTGACTACCAATAAAAATAGCATCGCAAGGGTGACTGTCATATTATGACTGATAATACCTAACCCAGCTAATACCAAGAGAATGATTAGTGTTGGATCAACATGACTCATAGATTTGTCCCTGTAAAACGCACAATTATAATTTATTTGCAGTCAATCGACTGACTTAAAAACATGTTATTGGCTCATCATCAAAGAAGCAAATATTAACGCCAACTCTTTTTATTTTTATAACGATATTTTTAATTAATAATAAGCCACTATCTCTGCACAGTTAATTAACCAAAATGTGACATTTGAGCTATTTTTTATTCGCTATTTAATGCTTCTAGAAAAATAGTCACTCAGAATATCTGACGGCACCTCCCTTAATTGAACAAAAATTAACATGGTAATACGGATAATCCTGACCATCGATAAAACTTAAGCTAAATATTCGGAATATTCATCACTGTTTATTTTTTTACTTCTCGCTTTTTTTTATATTTATCATTATAAAAACCAACTTATGGTGCCTTTTGCTGAAGATAGGCCGAAATACCTTTACCGCCAGACAATCCATCTCAATTGCGTATAATAATTACGAACAATTAATACTGAAAAATCATAACTTCGCATTATTTATAATTTTAGTGATTTCAATGGTTGTGGGACGCTCAGCGCAAGCACAATTATTAGGATTAATAATATGAATCAACTTTTATCACCCTATTCAAACGCTCGTTTTATTGCCATCCGCTTAGTCCCTGGCGAAGATGTGATCTTAACATTAAGACAAAAAATTGAGCAGTATGGCCTACAAGCTGCATTTATTGTCAGTAGTGTCGGCAGCTTAACTGACGTTGTACTGCGTTTTGCAGGCCAAGAGAATACTTTTCAAACAACCGGTAAGTTTGAAATTGTTTCATTCATTGGCACGTTAGATGCCCAGGGTGAACACCTGCATTTATCTGTCTCCGATGAACACGGAAAAGTCCTCGGTGGTCATATGATGCCGGGTTGTACTGTTAGAACCACATTAGAGCTGGTTATTGGGGAACTTGAGAAAGTTAATTTCACTCGTGAGCCTTGCCCGTTGTCTGGTTATGAAGAGCTGATTATCACGTCTCGTTAATTTTATTATTTTATTACTGTAAGGAATGACTTTGTCATGGGTAAAACGTCGATTATCTCTAGTCGCACTCTGACCTTAATTGTGTTTTCTATTGCCATTAATATGGTCATTGGCCAATTAAGTTCGATGCTAAAATTGCCTATATTTTTAGATTCTATCGGAACGCTAATTTGTGCATTATTAGCTGGCCCTTGGGTTGCATTATTGAGTGGCTTATTAACGAATTTATTATGGGGTTTACTCAGTGGCCCAATTGCAGCGGCTTTTGCCCCTGTAGCAATGATGATTGGCCTGAGTGCTGGGTTATTAGCCCGTGCAGGTGGTTTTCGCACCTTACCAAGAGTGATCTTATCCGGTGTTGTGATTACTTTTGCGTTAATGATCGTTGCAGTTCCCATTCGCACTTACTTATTCGCAGGAACAACTGGTAGTGGAGCTGACTTTTTTGTCGCGTATTTTCATGCAGTTGGCGATAACTTATTAGAGTCAGTGGCAATTACGGTATTAGGCGCCAATATTACAGATAAAGTCGCATCAGCCATTATTGCTTGGTTACTGGTTCGACAATTACCAGAACGCGTTCAACGTAATTATCCAAATATGGCTAAGGTCCGTTAGATGCATCCATTTACCTCGCTGACAATTTGGTTTTGGCTCAGTATAACTTCGCTTTTTTTACCATTGGGTTGGCCATTAATTCTGCTAGGTTGCAGCACTTTCGCTGCTTTAATATTTTGGCAGCCAGCCCGCCACCGTTGGAAGATTGTTGCATGGATTATGCTTCCCATGGCTGCAGGGCTTTGGTTAATTCATGGTGGATGGCTAGCTCAGCTATTAACTGGAGCCACTTTAAAAAATAGCCGCCCTGAATTTGCGTTGACATTGTGGTTTAAGTTATTAACGATTATTAGTGCTTCTCAACTTTGGCTGCAATATGTACCGACTGAACGCTTTATTCGGGCTTTATTTGCTAGCCGTTTACCTGCGAGTTTCGCTTACCTACTCGCTGGCCCATTACTACTTGCCGAACAACTTCGTCAACAATTAGGCACCATCCGTGAAGCACAAATAGCCAGAGGCGTTCCTCTTGATGGTCGCTTTTGGCAACGTATTACATCGTTACCTGCCCTATTGTTTCCACTTGCCAGTAATACCTTGAGTGAACTGAGTATTCGTGGCGCTGCATTAGATATGCGTGGCTTTCGCTATTGTACTAAACGCACGACATTGAACCCTCCGGTGGATAGCACCCACCAAGCCTTGCTCAGGTATGGGTTAGTTTTGTTAATTGTTATTGAAGGCGGTCTTTCTCTGTGGTGGTGAATTTACAACAAATGCACTTCATTCCACAAGGCGCGGAACAGTCCCTATTAGGGCCAATTGACCTTCAGCTCAATGCAGGCCAATGGCTATGTGTATTGGGTGGTAACGGTAGTGGAAAAAGTACGTTAGCACAAATAGTTGCAGGTTGGCACAATGACCTCATTCAGGGGGAAATTGAAGGAGCCGCAGAGGTATTGCAAGCCCCCTTAGCTGACAGCTCTGTGGTTCAGGCGTCTATCTCACGCCAACTTGTTCAGCAATCCCCCCAATTACAACTTTCAGGCTGCGCGTTTACCGTTGAACAGGAAATTGCGTTCGGGCCTGAGAACCTTGGTTTAACACCCGACGAAATTAGTGAGCGAGTTGAACTTGCCATTGAACTCACATTTTGTGAGGCACTGCGTACGCGCCACCCTGCCACCTTATCCGGCGGTGAAGCACAACGCGTTGTGTTAGCAAGTGCATTAGCGATGCAGCCTAAACTCCTGTTACTTGATGAAGCTTTTAGTCGGCTAACACCCAGTGCAACACAGCGCATATTAGCCCAGTTACAACGCTATACAGAACAAACGGGCTGCAGCATTATTTTTTTTGAACGTAACTTACTACCGGCTATCAGTTTCTGTGGCCTATTTCTTTTGCTAAGTACGGGGCAAGCCTTTCAAGAAGCAGGAAAAATGGTCTCAACAGGCAGTTTAAATGATGTTTTTCTTGATGCTCTTGAAACAATCAATATGCCAGATGCATGGCGGGTGATAGGTGAGCTGGTCAAATTAGGGCATTGGCAAGAAAATATTCCCCACGATGAAGCGCAATTGCTACAGATGTTTAAGGAGCAATATGTTACAGCTTAACAATCTGAGTTATCGTTGGCCAAGTTCAACTATTGATAATATACAATCTTTATCTCTATCTATTCACCCTGGTGAATGGGTTGCTTTGGTTGGGGATAATGGTGCAGGAAAATCAACATTGTTGCGCCTTTTAGCGGGGTTATTACAACCAACACAAGGCGACATTCTGCTTGATAGCCAGCCGCTTCACCTTCTCTCTTCACCACAAAGAGCCAACCATATCGGCATTTTATTCCAAGAAGCTGAGAAACAAATTTTTCATAGTTGTGTGCGTGATGAAATTGCGTTTGGCTTAAAACGCCAGAAATATCATAAACGTGATATTCAAGACCGAGTACATCAGGCACTTGAAATTTGCCATCTATCCGACGTAGCGGATAAACACCCTTTAGATTTGCACGCAGGCCAACGTAGGATGGTTGCTGTTGCTTGTTTAGAGGCTGTTTCCCCTAAGCTATTGCTACTTGATGAACCAAGCCGTGACTTTGATGCCTTTTGGATGCGAAAATTTGAAGATTGGCTGACATTACAACGCGAAAAAGGGGTAACTGTCGTTTCGATTAGCCACGACCTTGATTTTGTTGCCCGCCATTTTCAGCGTGTATTGCATCTATCAAAGGGTAATCTAATTGCTGATGGTCAACCACTGGAAGTATTAGGTCATCCTGAGTTACAAGTTGAAAGCCCACTTCCTGCACCGACATTGATGTCACTTAGTCAGCAACTAAAAATGAGTACCACGGATACCGCTCTCGCTTCATGGATCACTCATTTGATCCGCCAATAGCCGTCTTGAGTTTATAGCTAAAAAAATAGCCTGCAATGCAGGCTAAAATTTCATTCAAATTATAGGAAATCGATTAATCTAATTGTACGCCAATACGACGTGCGACTTCTTCGTAAGCCTCAATTAAGCCGCCAAGGCTCTGACGAAAACGGTCTTTATCCATTTTATTGAGCGTTTCTTTGTCCCATAAACGGCTACCGTCTGGAGAAAACTCATCGCCTAAGACGACTTGGCCTTTATACAAGCCAAACTCCAGTTTAAAATCGACTAAAATTAGCCCTGCATCAGCAAAAATTTTACTGAGCACTTCATTGGCTTTGTAGCTTAGCTCACGCATTTTTGCCAAGTTTTCTTTACTCACCCAGCCAAATGTCTCACAGTACGATTCATTCACCATCGGGTCGTGCTTGGCATCGTCCTTTAAGAATAAATCAAATAAAGGCGGGTTTAACTCCATGCCTTCTTCAACACCTAAGCGTTTTACCAGTGAACCTGCTGCACGGTTGCGGATCACACACTCAACAGGCACCATATCTAACTTTTTCACCAGAGCTTCTGTGTCAGACAATAATGCTTCCATTTGTGTTGGAATACCGGCGGCTTCTAATTTGCTCATAATGAAATGGTTAAATTTGTTATTTACCATACCTTTACGGTCAAACTGCTCGATACGTTCACCATCGAGTGCTGATGTATCATTACGGAACTCCAGAACCAGTAGATCAGGATCCTCTGTGGTATAGACTGTTTTTGCCTTACCACGATACAACTCAGCTTTCTTTTGCATCTTACACACTCCAGAGATGTGATTAAACTAAACAAAATCAACCTGCACAGCAGATTCAGATAAGTAACAGAAGAACAAAAACCCACCAAATGGCCTATTCATTGTTAATTTTCTGCTCTGTTTCAGTTAGTTACTGAAATTCACCATGCGAAACGCTAACTAGCTGATATTCAATATTTTATAATTCACTGCTAATCATGATAATAAAATTCCCGAGCAGACGCAAACGATTACTTAACCATAAACACTGATTTTTTGTCCATTTGTTTTAGGTGAAAATATGAAAAATAAAATTAGCGTTGCAGAGAGGAAAAAATTAAAACTAACGAAAGGCCAATTAATAATTAGCTAAGCATATAAATTACGATAGAAATAACATGAACCAAATACAGAGAATAAATCATTAGAGAGGTTATTCTATTTAGATTAAGGGCGTTTTACTGATGGCCACCAACCTATGTGTATGAATATCAATATCTTTCCCCCAATACAAGTCCATCCAATTTAAGTAAAAATCATCCATATCTTTAATCGGGATCAATAGGCGGTTTTCTTCTTCACCATTTGAGGCGTAAACATAATATTTTTTATCAAATGCCCAATTGATCATGGTTTCCCAAAAACGTTGACCTGCATCTGTTTGCTCTTCATCGGTTACCATAATGCAATATGTATTAAGAAGGTAAGCAAAAAACTGACGAGGTAAATCTTTGATAATTTTAATATATTGATGAGCAGTGCTTCGCCAAACTTTAATTTGTGTGCACGTTATCTTCCCGATCACAATGTCTTTGCGAAATTTTAGTTCAACGAGATAAAGAGTTTCCGGCTTTTCCCCATTAGCAATCAAGCGATATTGTTGTTTCCTGAGTGATTTTACGAGTCGGTAACCTTCCGGTATATCAAACCCCTGCAAACTAAAGTCTATTACCCCTTTAGTTAGAAAACACTGTGTATTTTCTATATTACTGGCTGTTATTCTCAATTTTTGGTTAAACTCAGCCCCTGATATTTTCCTTGGCATACAATCACGACTATTTTTGATGGGTTTCATCGCGTGATTATCCATCCCTCTTCTCCTTGATGTTAGCGATTTTCGTTGAAGTATATCCGAAAATAGTGGGATGACAAATCCATCAAACTTAATTTAGCCCTATCAATAATTGATGTTTATAACGCCACTACGCGATTAAAATTACCCATAAAAAAACCGCAGCTTGCATTTAAGCTACGGTTTAATTAACAATCTCAAAATGTTGAATTATGACTTTTTAGCGGGTGCTTTACTAAACGCTGCTTTCAGCGCGGCAACCATTTCATCATTTTGTTTTTGTGTTAAAGGCACACCTTTAGTGGTGATAAATTGCAGTGTACTACGGTTATTTAAGTCACCGACCTGCACTTTATAGTCTGCTTCTGGCACAGTTGGGTCATCAATGCCCAAAGCCTGCCATTCTGAGCTGCTTAAACCTTTGTAAGTCACCATTACAGAACCACTTGAACGTGTACGGTCACCCACTTTCATACCAACACTTTCTAAGGTGTGAGGTAAACGCTCCCATACTGCGTCAAATGGTGCACGAACGACAATTAAAGGTAAGCCAGTATCATCACTACCCGTTTGAACATCTATAATGCCATACGCGTTTTGAATGCTACCTTTGTTTGAGGTATCACGTAACGTATATAAGTTATCGGTTAATTCATTCAATAACAGCTTGTTATATCGTTGAGTTTCGACAACATCGGTAATTGTCTCTCCACCTTGACGTAAACCTAAGCTTGTTACCGTCAATGCCATCATACCGTTTTCGGGTTGTACCGTGACTTTATGGCGGCTTTCAATTGGAACGTTTTCATCTGCACGGTCCCATTTCACCCAATCGGTTTCAATTGAGCGAGAACCATCATCTTTAGAGGACACTGGAATATTTCTTTGCTCTAAGATCATTGTAACTTGTGACCAAAGCGCACTATTTTCAGGTGTATTTTCTAGCAACAAACGGCTTGCTTGAGCGCTATCCTCTGTACGAGAACCCGCTAATTGCGAAATTGTCAGTACTGGTGGACGAATGTCTAACGCTTTTCCTATTGCCCCTGTTGATGTGGCTTTAGGGATATCATACTCACCATTTTGTTCTGGTAATGTCAGCCCTTGTGGCACATTCAACACTTTCAATGGCGCAGCATTGAGATATTCCTCATCACCACTGACCTGACGTTTATAGCGCTGATCGCTGGAGCAGGCTGCCAGTAACACGACAAGTGACAGGCCAGCAACCTTCATAACCTTCGATTTTTGCAATAATGTTGCCATTAAAATTCCCTAAATTTTACAGTAACCCAGCGAGCTTCAAGGCTTCCTCAACTTTTTGCTGGCCTGAGGTGGTTAACGGTGTCATTGGCAACCGTAATGTACCATCTGCAATCAGACCTAAGCGATGACAGCCCCACTTCGCTGGAATTGGATTTGGTTCAACAAATAACTGAAGATGAAGCCCCATCAGTTTTTTATTTAATTCACGCGCCTCAGTATATTTGCCTGCAAGCGCTAAGTCACACATTTTTACCATCTGCGGTGCAGCAACGTTGGATGTGACTGAAATAACGCCTTGACCACCCAGTTGCATGAAATCAAGTGCTGTTGCGTCATCACCTGTTAACAGTACAAAATTATCATCAACCAGTTCTTTGATTTGATGAACCCTAGCTAAGTTCCCTGTTGCTTCTTTAATTGCAACAATATTCGCCAGTTTTGCTAAACGCCCCACGGTTTCAGGCAACATATCACAGCCCGTCCGTGATGGTACATTATAAAGAATTTGTGGCAAGCTGGTGTTTTCTGATATTGCTTTAAAATGCTGATATAACCCTTCCTGAGAAGGCCTATTATAATAAGGTGTTACTGTCAGGCAAGCAACTACACCGCTGTTTTCAAAATCATTTGTCAGAGAAATAGCTTCCGCTGTCGCATTTGCACCCGCTCCTGCAATAATAGGAATACGGCCATCTGCTAACTCGAGTGTCGCTTTTACGACATCGACATGCTCTTTATGCGTTAAGGTTGCTGACTCGCCAGTTGTACCAACAGAAACAATAGCAGTTGTTCCACTTTCAACATGGTAATCCACCAATTTTTTTAGGCTGGCTTTATCTAAACGCCCTGCCGAATCCATTGGTGTGATAACTGCAACAATGCTTCCCGTTAAAAAATCTTTATAATTTGCGTTTCCATTAGCCATAGCGATACCCCCTCAATAATTGAACCCCCATGTTACTTTTTCATTTCAAAGAAGAAAACCACCCAACAGCAAGAATTTAATGAATTTTGTTAATGCCGAGGACATTAACTTAAATAGAAGTAATAATTCACTGATATTTCTCGCAAGAGTCTATTTCCCCTCTTGGCAGATTCCCTTTTTTATGGTTTCCTTACCTTCATAGTCAGTCAGTTTTTAATGCCCGAATTTTACGGCGATATTCTAATCAAATATTTAACTGACATAATTACAATACTAAGGAATAGACTTTGCCTAAGACTGAACAGCAATTTCTTGTCATTACTGCGCTGGGAACAGATCGTCCGGGCATTGTGAATACCATTACACGCCTCGTCAGCGAGTGTGACTGTAATATTGAAGATAGTCGCTTAGCGATGTTTGGCAAGGAATTCACCTTTATTATGATGTTATCCGGCAGCTGGAATGCGATCACCCTTTTAGAGGCAACATTACCACCTAAAGGCGCTGAGCTTGATTTGCTCATCGTAATGAAAAGAACCCAGAGTGTCCAAACAACCTATTACCCATCAACCGTAACCGTGAATATTGTTGTCGACGATGCACCTCGTATTGTCGAGCAATTCACAAATTTATTCACAACTTCGCAGTGTAATATCGCAGAGCTTGTTTCTAAAACACAACCAGCCAATAATGATATGCCCGCTCAACTGGAGATTCAGATTACTGCACACGACCCGTTGGACGATAATGGCATAATTATAAAAAATAAATTTCAACAACTGTGTACAATGCTAAATGCCAAAGGCAACATAAGTATTGTTAACAACCCCAATATGCAAAGTTAACGGAGATATATGTAATGAACCCATTGAAAGCCGGTGATAAGGCGCCTCAATTTAGCCTTCCTGACCAAGATGGTGAGCTCATCAATCTTTCTGATTATCAGGGTCAACGCGTATTAGTTTACTTTTATCCTAAAGCGATGACGCCTGGCTGTACTGTTCAAGCGTGTGGTCTACGTGATGAAATGGATACACTTAAAGCGAAAGGTGTCGAGGTATTAGGTATTAGCACAGACAAGCCAGAAAAACTGTCTCGTTTCGCTGAAAAAGAGATGTTGAACTTCACTTTATTATCAGATGAAGACCACCAAGTATGTGAGCAATTTGGAGTTTGGGGTGAAAAACAATTCATGGGGAAAACCTATGATGGAATTCATCGTATTAGCTTCCTCGTTGACCCTACTGGGAAAATAGAGCACGTCTTTGACAATTTTAAAACCAGTAACCACCACGAAATCGTGCTTGATTACATAAATACACACGCTTAATCGTCACTGCATAGTGCTGTATGCCCCCATACAGCACTATTCCTAACCTAGTTTGTTGGCTCCGTTGTTTCTTCCGGCCATACATGAATAACCGCTTTAATCAGTGTTGCTAGCGGTATTGCAAAAAACACCCCCCAGAAGCCCCATAACCCACCGAAAATCACAACAGATAAAATAATCACAAGTGGATGTAAATTCACCGCTTCAGAGAACAATAAAGGCACAACAACGTTGCTATCCAAACCTTGGATCACTAAATATGCCAACATTAAGTACCAAAACTCGCTGCCAACACCATACTGAAAGAGCGCAACAATAACCACTGGGATCGTAGCCGCTACCGCACCAATATAAGGGATTAATACCGCCACCCCGACTAGAACCGATAACAATACAGAATAGCGCAGGTCAAAATATGCAAAGCATAAATAGGTTGCCACCCCAACAATCACCATTTCTGTGACTTTTCCGCGTAAGTAGTTGGTGATCTGTTCATTCATTTCAACCCAAACTTTCCCCACTAACAAACGGTTTTTGGGTAACAACTTGAGAAAACTTTTGCTAATGCGTTCTTTATCTTTCAAAAGGAAGAATGTCATCAATGGCACGAGAACTAAGTAAACCGCTAAAGTAAAAATACCAATTAACGAAGCAACTGACGCTTTAACTACTGAGTCTGCAATACCTGACATACGGCTACGGAGGTTATCTGCCATCATATCGATGATGCCAACATCCACCAATGCGGGATATTGTTCTGGCAGTTTCTGTGCAAATTCATTGAACCGGTTTACCATATTTGGTAGATCGGCCATCAAATTAATCCCTTGCTGCCATGCCGTTGGCGCAATAATTAAAATAACCATGGCACTTATTCCAGCAAATAAGGTCAAAATGATACCAACAGCAACTGAACGGGATAGCCCTATGCGTTGTAATAAATTTGTTGGCCATTCAAGCAAATAAGCTAAAGCAATTGCCGCCAGCAACGGAGCCAGTATACTGCTGAAAAAGAAGATGATCACAAACCCTGATACGAGTAATGTAAAGAGGGCTATGGCTTGTGGGTCAGCAAAACGCCGACGATACCACTGTAAAAACAATTCCAGCATTTATTGCTCCTGAGGAATAACACAAAGGACAGTTCCTAAAGTAACGAAAATTATACCGAAGAACAGATTTTACGATAGCTTTTGCTATCATGTGTTTTAAACTTTTCGCGTTTTTAGGTGCCTTACTTAAATATACCCGAAATAAAGTCGGTACTTACCCTAAATTAAAATGTTGTATGGGATACTCACGTTTCATGAAGAAAACTTTAAAATATCCATTATTGGCTTTCATGATCGCTGCGCTAATGAACGGTGCAGTTTTACCTGCTTATAGCGCAATTGAAGATACCTTACCCGATATAGGAACGACGGCGGGAGGCACTCTTAGTATCAACCAAGAAATTATTATGGGAGATGCAATCACACGCCAAATTCGCGCCAGCACCCCTCTTATTTATGACCCATTGTTAACCCAATATGTTAACAAACTTGGCATGCGGTTAGTGAAAAATGCAGACTCAGTTAAAACACCGTTTAAGTTCTACTTAGTCAACAACCCCAATATTAACGCATACGCCTATTTTGGGGGGAATGTCGTGCTGCACTCTGCATTATTTCGGTACAGCCAAAATGAAAGCCAGTTAGCCTCCGTCATGGCGCACGAAATATCTCACGTCACGCAAAGGCATCTCGCACGAATGATGGAAGATCAGAAAAGCACCACGCCTCTCGCGATTGCTGGGACTATTGGTTCTTTACTGTTAGTCATGGCAAACCCTCAAGCTGGTTTTGCAGCATTAACCAGCACGATGGCTGGGGTGCAGCAAGGCATGATAAGCTTTACCCAAGCCAATGAGCAAGAAGCAGACCGCATTGGCCTACAAACATTACGACGCTCAGGTTTTGACCCACACGCTATGGCTGATTTCATGCAAACCATGTCAGACCAAACCCGCTATATGTCTAAGCCCCCTGAAATCCTGCTAACGCACCCCTTACCGGATAGCCGTTTAGCGGATGCCAGAAACCGCTCGAACCAATACCCTAAAGTGAGTGTGCCTTCATCACTGGATTTTATGTTAGCTCGGGTTCGTATTTTGGCCATGTATAGCACAGATCAACACCATGCTTTAGACCAAATCATTGAGAATTATGGTAAAGGTTCTGCACAAGAACAGATTGCGGCTCAGTATGGTAAAGCATTACTCCTTTCCCAAGACAAAAAGTACGCAGAAGCTGGGAAAATCCTGACAGAACTATTAGCGAAACAACCCGATAACCCTTGGTTTATCGATAGTATGACGGATGTCGATATTGAACAACATCAAGTATCTAGAGCGGTCTCTCGTTTACAAAATGCATTGAAAAAAGCACCGAAAAACACCGTATTTATAGTCAACTTAGCCAATGCGTTGATTAACAATCATCAGTATAAAGAAGCAACAACCTTGTTGAATAAATATACGTTTGATTACCCTGATGACCCAATTGGCTGGGATTTACTGGCCGAGGCATCCGCAAAACAAGGTAAACGTACTGAAGAACTTGCTGCTTACGCAGAAGGAATGGCATTACGAGGGAATTATGACATTGCGATTAATTATCTCAGCGATGCTAGCCGCCAAAGCCGTTTAGGCAGTTACGAACAACAGCGCTATGACGCTCGCATTGATGCGCTTCGAAAACTACAATTACGCGATCAAAATGCAAAACCGTAAGGAATTAAAATAATGACGGATCCAATTAAGATTTACCACAACCCACGTTGTTCTAAAAGCCGTGAAACCTTAGCCCTTTTAACAGATAAAGGCATCACGCCAACCGTGGTTGAATATTTAAATACCCCTCCAAGCGCGGCTGAAATCAAAAAACTGCTTAAAATGCTAGGGTTCAAAGACGCACGCCAATTAATGCGTACCAAAGAAGAGTTATATAAAGAGTTAAAATTAGCCGATGACTCTTTAACTCAAGATCAACTCATCAAAGCGATGCATGAAAACCCTAAGTTGATTGAGCGCCCTATCGTTGTTAATGGGGATAAAGCACGTTTAGGCCGTCCACCTGAGCAGGTGTGTGAAATTTTATAATCTCTGTTTTGGCAGCTATATAGCTGCCAACTCATTTAATCGGTTAGAGTTTTAAAATATCTTTTACGAAAGGGATCGTTAATTTGCGCTGAGCAACGATGGATGCATGGTCAAGTTTGTTTAAAATATCAAACAAAGTTCCCATTTTCCTATCTAGGCGTTTTAACACGAAACGGCACACATCTTCTGGTAACTCGAAACCACGAATACGAGCGCGTAATTGAAGAGCCCAAATCTTATCTTCATCACTGAGTGGATGCAGTTTATAAATTTGCCCCCAATCAAGGCGAGAGGCTAAATCGGGTAATTTCAGTTCAATTTGCCGCGGAGGCCTATCCCCAGTAATTAACAAACAAGTGCGGCCGATTTCTAAAATACGATTATATAGATTGAAAATCGCCATTTCCCAATCTTCATCACCCGCAATACACTGAATGTTATCAATACAAACGAGTGATAAATGCTCCATACCGTCTAACACTTCAGGAACAAAATACGCACGCTTATCTAGAGGGACATAACCGACTGCAATACCTTGTTCAGACAGTTCTGCGCAAGCCGCATGTAATAAATGGCTTTTCCCACCACCTTCTCGCGACCAATAATAGATATAACTACCATGCGGTTGATTAATAGCAGACTGAATAGCAGACAGCAACGCCCCATTTTCCCCTGCATAAAAGCTTGCAAAGGTTTCATCATCTGGCAGATATAGTGGTAATGAAAGCTGTGATGGTGTGTTCAGAAGCGCCTCTGGCTGTATAAATCAATTTTCATCTCGCAGTTTACCATAAAAAATACGGATAGATGAATAACAACGGTCACCAAATGCCGCTCGAACAATCGAACGGCAATATGGAAGTTACTGTGGCTTATTTTTTATTGCTATCAAGCTCTTGCACTTCAGATGTCACAAACTGCTTTTCAGGCCTAACAAACGTAATAAAGCGGAACAATAATGCCATAAAGATCCCGACTATCGTTGCCAGTGCCATACCTTTAAGTTCAGCTTGCCCAATATGGATAACCGCGCCACTGACACCAATAATTAAAATCACTGAGGTTAAAATCAAATTCTGTGGCTTGTTATAATCTACTTTTGAATCAATTAACACGCGAATACCTGATGCACCAATCACCCCGTATAATAAGAGTGAAACCCCGCCCATTACAGGAACCGGCACTAATTGAATAGCCGCTGCTAACTTACCGACACAAGATAATAAAATGGCGATAATTGCAGCGCCACCAATCACCCAAGTACTGTATACCTTGGTAATGGCCATTACCCCAATGTTTTCACCATAAGTCGTATTCGGTGTTGAGCCAAAGAAACCTGAAATCACTGTAGAGAACCCATTGGCAAACATTGAGCGATGTAAACCTGGCGATTTCATTAAGTCACGTTCAACAATATTCGCAGTGACAACTAAGTGCCCTACGTGCTCAGCAATTACCACTAGAGCCGCAGGTAAAATAGTTAAAATGGCAAACCATTCGAAGCGTGGTGTATAAAATGTTGGGATAGCAAACCATGGCGCTTCAATAACAGGTGTGAAGTCTACAATACCCATAAAATAGGACAAAGCATAACCCGATAAAAAACCAATCAAAATCGGGATTATGGCTAGAAACCCACGGAAAACGACAGCACAGAGGATAGTGACTGATAACGTCGTCAGGGAGATAATTAACGTATTTGAATCAACCACTGCGCCATCTTTAGGCAACAGCCCTGCCATGCCTGCAGCCGTTTGAGCTAACTCTAAACCGATCACGGCCACGATTGCCCCCATTGCCGCTGGAGGGAACATCACGTTAATCCACCCTCTTCCTGCAACTTTAACAATCAATGCAACGATACAGAACAACACACCGCAAATAATAAAGCCGCCAAGTGCCAGTTCATAACCTAATGGTAGCAAAATCAGTACAGGGGAAATGAATGCAAAACTTGAACCTAAATAAGCTGGGATCTGCCCTTTACAAATAAATAGATACAGCAGCGTTCCTATCCCATTAAACAGCAAAATTGTCGCGGGGTTTACACCAAACAGAATGGGTACGATAACGGTTGCGCCAAACATAGCAAACAGATGTTGAAGGCTCAGTGGAATAGTTTGTAATAATGGTGGTCTTTCTTCAACACTGATGGTGCGACGAGTCATGTGACTTTATCCTCTTTTAGCGAAATGGCTAATCACTGAATAAGCAGTGAGTCTCTACAATTAATCAAAAAAAAGCCGACTTCTCAGTCGGCTTATCATTATTTAGTACCAAATATCTTGTCGCCGGCGTCACCGAGACCCGGAACGATATACCCCTCTTCATTTAAATACTCATCAATTGAAGCAGTGTATAATTCAACATCTGGATGTGCAGCTTCCAAAGCTTTTAAACCTTCTGGCGCGGCAACAAGGACTAAGATTTTAATTGAGGTACAACCCGCATTTTTTAATAAATCAATGGTGGCAATCATTGAGCCACCCGTTGCTAACATTGGGTCAACGACTAATGCCATACGTTCTTCAATGTTAGATGCGAGTTTTTGGAAATAAGGGACAGGCTGCAGTGTTTCTTCATCACGATAAACACCTACCACACTGATACGTGCACTTGGAATACTATCTAATACACCATTCATCATACCAATACCAGCACGGAGAATTGGTACTACAGTGATTTTCTTACCTTTAATTTGTTCTATTTCTACAGGACCACACCAACCATCGATAGTCACTTTTTCAGTTTCAAGGTCAGCAGTTGCTTCATAAGTCAGTAGGCTACCAACCTCTGAGGCAAGTTCACGAAAGCGTTTAGTGCTTATATCATGATCTCGCATCAGGCCGAGTTTATGTTTAACGAGAGGGTGTTTTACCTCAACGATCTTCATGGGTTTCTCCTACTATTTAAGACGGCGGCGGACAAAAAAATCGCCGGATTATACCTCTTTTAGCTTTAGTTGCCACTAGATAACGCTTGATTTTGGTCAAAACAACAACGATTAACACAATTTTTTTTAAAATTATACCTCATATCAGTTAAGTTGAAATTGGCCAAACCGCAAATTGATTTAAATAAAACTATTTATTATTTCTCTGTACTGCTTTTTAGCTTTCATATCCTTTGATTATGAGTACCCAAAAATTTCCAACACAAAGCTATCGCAAACGTTTGCCTAGCCTGTTAGAATAATGTCAATGATGTTATTTTTCTCAAAAATGTAATTGCCTTGGGGGCCGTAGTGACTGATAAAACCTCTCTCAGCTATAAAGATGCCGGTGTTGATATTGATGCGGGTAACGCCTTGGTTGAACGTATTAAAGGTGTCGTAAAAGAAACCCGCCGCCCTGAAGTGATGGGCGGGCTTGGGGGATTCGGTGCATTATGTTCCCTACCGCAAAAATACCGTGAGCCTGTTTTAGTTTCAGGCACTGACGGTGTCGGTACCAAATTACGCTTAGCAATGGATTTAAAACGTCATGACTCCATTGGGATTGACCTTGTCGCTATGTGTGTCAATGATTTGATCGTTCAAGGCGCAGAGCCTCTGTTTTTCCTTGATTATTACGCGACCGGTAAACTGGACGTTGATACCGCTGCGAGTGTGATCACTGGTATCGCTGAAGGCTGTAAACAATCGGGTTGCGCGTTAGTTGGTGGTGAAACCGCAGAAATGCCGGGGATGTACCATGGTGAAGACTACGATGTGGCTGGTTTCTGTGTTGGCGTAGTTGAACGCTCAGAAATCATCGATGGCAGCAAAGTGAGTGCTGGGGATGCTTTAATTGCTTTAGCGTCTAGCGGCCCTCATTCAAATGGCTATTCGTTAGTTCGCAAAATCCTTGAAGTCAGTCAAACTAACCCAGAAGAAACACAATTAGATGGGAAACCTTTAGCTGATCACTTATTAGAGCCAACACGCATTTACGTTAAAAATGTATTAGAACTGATCGCAAATAGCAATATCCACGCCATTGCACACATAACAGGTGGGGGTTTCTGGGAAAATATTCCTCGCGTACTCCCTGACAACACACAAGCAATTATTGATGGTAGCAGCTGGCAATGGCCTGCTGTCTTCAACTGGCTACAGCAAGCTGGTGATGTTAGCACTCACGAAATGTACCGTACGTTCAACTGTGGTGTCGGTATTATTATTGCCCTGCCACAACAGGAAGTCGCAAATGCGCTTGCTCTGCTGAACAAACTTGGTGAAAACGCATGGCAAATCGGTACCATTGGCGCATTACCCGCAAGTGAAGAGCAGGTTGTGATCCGCTAATGAAAAAAATTGTTGTCCTCATTTCTGGCAGTGGCAGTAATTTACAATCATTGATTGATAGCTGCCACTCTGGGGCAATTGGCGCTCAAATTGTTGCTGTTATCAGCAATCAAGAAAATGCTTATGGTCTTGTTCGAGCACAACAGGCTGAGATCCCAGCCTGTTATTTAGATGCGAAACAGTATACTGACCGCCAAGCCTATGATGCCGCCTTACTCGCACAAGTTGACCAATTTCAGCCTGATTTAGTCGTGTTAGCCGGTTTTATGCGCATTTTATCAGCCCAATTCGTCAACCATTTTGCGGGTAAATTACTCAATATCCATCCCTCTTTATTACCTAAATACCCCGGTTTACACACACATCGTAAAGCGTTAGAAAATGGGGATAAAGAGCATGGTACATCCGTTCATTTCGTTACTGAAGAGCTGGATGGCGGGCCGGTTATTTTACAGGCCAAAGTGCCTATCTTTGAGCAAGATAGCGAAGACGATATTATCGAGCGGATAAAAACCCAAGAACATGCGATTTATCCTTTAGTCGTTGAGTGGTTCATCAGTGGCCGATTAACGATGCAAAAAGGCAAAGCCGTGTTAGATAACAAAATTTTACCGCAGCAAGGTTATGCTAACGAGTAACTTTCGTAACCGCGAAAAATATAGATTTAAGGGTGGATATCCACCCTTTTTTCGTCGTATTTCACATGGAATAACATAAAACAGTATTGAGTTAAACCGCTTCCCCCTAAGTAAAATGAATTATTTTTCAACAAGGTGATAATCTCTCTGTGCTGTGTCATTATTTTATCGTAAATAAATGTTATCCTTATAATCGAAGAACAAAAACATTTTTCCTAACTAAATAGAGGTATTTTTATGACTACCGGGCAAGTTCATCCGTTTAGGTTGCGCCCACTTGAACGTGAAGATTTAGCATTTATTCACCAGCTTGATAATAATGCCAGTGTTATGCGTTATTGGTTTGAAGAACCTTACGAAGCTTTTGTTGAATTAAGCGATCTTTACGATAAACATATTCATGACCAGTCGGAACGCCGCTTTATTGTAGAAAATGACAGTGAGAAAGTTGGCCTAGTCGAATTGGTAGAAATTGATTATATTCACCGACGCTCTGAATTTCAGATTATCATTGCACCAAGCCATCAAGGTCATGGCTATGCGAGTCGCGCTGCAAAATTAGCAATGGACTACGCGTTTTCCGTACTAAACTTATATAAACTTTATCTTATTGTTGATAAAGAAAATGTCAAAGCTATCCATATTTATAATAAACTAGGCTTCCATACTGAAGGCGAACTGATCGACGAATTCTTTGTTAATGGTCGTTATCATACTGCTATCCGTATGTGTATTTTTCAGCAGCAGTATTTTACGATGAAACAACAACTTGCAAACCCAGAAAGTGTTATTACCCAAGATAAAGCAATTAAACAACACATTTAGCTAACTGACTGGTATCATAGCCATAAAGTAACAAGAGTCTAATACGGAGTTAGAATGTCCCAAGAACGTCTCTATCATGAAAAAGAGTTAAGCTGGCTGTCTTTTAACGAACGAGTTTTACAAGAAGCAGCCGACAAGCGTAACCCTCTTATTGAACGAATGCGTTTTTTGGGAATTTATTCCAATAACCTAGACGAATTTTATAAAGTCCGCTTCGCCGACGTCAAACGCCGTATTTTAATTAATGAAGAACGGGGTTCGGCAAGCGGTGCTCGCCACTTGCTAAAGAGAATTCAGTCAAGAGTCGCCAAACAAGAACAAGAGTTCGACATTCTCTATAATGACTTACTATTGGAAATGGCGCGTAATCAAATATTCTTGATTAACGAACGCCAAATTTCTCCACGCCAGCAGATTTGGTTACGTCAATATTTCCGGCAGAATCTGCGTCAGCATATTACGCCAATATTAATTAATCCTGATACCAATCTCGTTGAATTTCTAAAAGATGACTACACTTATCTTGCCGTTGAAATCATCAATGGTAACCAAATTCAATATGCACTATTGGAAATTCCATCCGATAAAGTACCTCGGTTTGTTAACCTACCGCCTGAAATGCCAAAGCGTCGCAAATCAATGATTTTAATTGACAATATCCTTCGTTATACACTGGATGAAATTTTCAAAGGCTTCTTTGATTACGATAAGCTCAATGCCTATTCGATGAAAATGACGCGTGATGCAGAGTACGACATCGCAACAGAGATGGAATCGAGCTTACTTGAGATAATGTCATCCACATTAAAACAGCGTTTAACCGCTGAGCCTGTCCGTTTTGTCTATCAACGTGATATGCCTGACGAAATGGTTGCTCTTTTACGTGAAAAACTGGGGTTATCCAGTGATGACTCCGTGATTGCTGGCGGTCGCTATCACAATTTTAAAGATTTTATTAACTTCCCGAATGAGGGAAATAAAAACTTATTAAACAAGCCATTGCCAAGGCTGCGTCATCGTTGGTTTGATAATTTTCGTAACGGTTTCGATGCCATTCGTGAACGTGATGTGCTGTTGTATTATCCCTACTATACCTTTGAACATACTTTAGAATTATTGCGCCAAGCGTCTTTTGACCCGAATGTATTATCGATTAAAATTAATATTTACCGTGTCGCGAAAGACTCACGTATTATCGATTCTGTCATTCATGCCGCCCATAATGGAAAAAAAGTCACGGTAGTCGTTGAGTTACAAGCACGGTTTGATGAAGCCGCCAATATTCATTGGGCTAAACGGTTAACTGAGGCGGGCGTGCATGTTATTTTTTCCGCGCCTGGGCTTAAAATCCATGCGAAATTGTTTATTATCTCACGCATGGAAGAAGGCCAAATCGTTCGCTATGCCCATATTGGTACGGGTAATTTTAACGAAAAAACTGCTCGGCTTTATACCGATTACTCCCTACTTACTGCAAATGAGCTGATCACCAACGAAGTTCGTCGGGTATTTAGCTTTATTGAGAACCCTTACCGCCCAGTGACTTTCGATAATTTAATGGTGTCTCCACAAAATACACGGATCCGTTTAATGGCCTTAATTGACCAAGAAATCGAGAATGCGCTCGCTGAACGCCCCAGTGGAATTACATTAAAAATCAATAATTTAGTCGACAAAGAGTTAACTGACAAACTGTATGATGCCTCCAATGCGGGTGTCAAAATTCGTTTGTTAGTCAGGGGGATGTGCTCTTTAGTGGCGGGTCAAGCTGGCTACAGTGAAAATATTCAAGTAACTAGTATTGTTGACCGCTTCCTTGAGCATGACCGTGTCTATGTTTTCACCAATGCGGGTGACGAAAAAGTCTTTATTTCCTCCGCTGACTGGATGACGCGCAATATTGACTACCGCATTGAAGTTGCCGTTAGCTTAGTCGACCCACATTTGAAACAGCGGGTGTTGGATATTTTAGAGCTGCAATTTAGCGATACCGTAAAAGCACGTTATGTTGACAAAGATTTAAGTAATCATTATGTTCCACGCGGAAACAAACGAAAAATCCAAGCCCAGCTTGCTGTGTATGATTATTTAAAATCAATCGAAACACCTGATACAAGAGCTTAAAAATATGCCAATAACCGACGCCTCAACACCGAGACCACAAGAAATTGCGGCTATAGATTTGGGCTCCAACAGTTTTCATATGGTCATTGCCCGTATTGTTAACGGTGCATTGCAAGTTCTCACCCGTTTAAAAAAACGTGTTCACCTAGCGGATGGTCTGAGTGACACGAATGAATTAAGTGAAGAAGCCATGGAGCGTGGGCTTGCCTGCCTCGCGTTGTTTGCCGAACGGTTGCAAGGTTTTTCCCCTGAAAATGTGTGTATTGTTGGCACCCATTCATTACGTGTCGCAACCAATGTAAAACTGTTTTTACAACGCGCTAAAGAAATCATGCCCTATCCTATTGAAATCATTTCAGGCCAAGAAGAAGCTCGATTGATTTTTATGGGCGTTGAACATACCCAACCCGAGAAAGGTCGCAAATTAGTACTTGATATCGGTGGCGGTTCAACTGAGTTAGTCATTGGTGAAAAGTTTGAACCGCTTTTGATTGAAAGCCGCCGAATGGGCTGTGTGAGCTTTGCTCGCACTTACTTCCCAAATGAAGAAATTAACCCTGAGTTTTTTAATCGAGCCTACCTAGGGGCTTGCTTAAAGCTAGAAAGCACCGCGATTTTATTTAAGAAACAAACTTGGGATGTGGCGATGGGCGCCTCTGGCACCATCAAAGCTGCCCATAGTGTCATACAAGAATTAGGCTATAAAGACGGTATTATCACCCGTGAACGCCTTATCGAAATCAAGCAAATGGCGTTGAAATATAAGTCATTTAGCGCACTAAATATACTCGGTCTCTCTAATGAACGTAAGCACGTATTTGTTCCAGGTTTAGCCATTTTACTTGCCGTATTTGATTCCTTAGAAATTAAAGAGTTACGTTTATCTGATGGTGCATTGCGTGAAGGTGTTTTATATGAAATGGAAGGCCGCTTTCGCCACCAAGATATCCGTCAGCGTACTGCATTAAGCCTTGCTGAGCACTATAATATCGATAGGGAGCAAGCTAAACGCGTATTAAAAACGATGGAAGAGCTCTATTTCCAGTGGGGGCAACAAAACCCTAAGCAGCTCAATCCACAATTGGAATCCATTTTAATATGGGCGGTTATGCTTCATGAAGTCGGGTTAAGTATTAATCATAGTGGCATGCACCGCCATTCTGCTTATATATTGCAAAATACCAACTTACCGGGTTTCAACCAAGAACAGCAGTTATTACTGGCAACATTGGTGCGAAACCATCGAAGGGCTATCAAGTATGACGATATCCCTAAATTTAATTTATTTAAAAGAAAACAATTTATGCCGCTTATTCAAATTTTGCGGCTAGCCATTTTGTTAAATAATCAACGCCAATCTACAACAATCCCTTCTTCGTTACGGATAGAAACGGATGATGGGCACTGGACTCTCTATTTACCATCTGAATATCTCGTGCAAAATGCATTGATGTTATTAGATTTAGAAAAGGAAAGTGGCTATTGGGAAGATGTTCCCGGTTGGTCGTTAACTATTTGTGCAGAAAATGAGTAATTTGCGGCCATTATTGTAGTGATTTATTCTTATTATTCATCTTTGATGACTTGAAAATCACCGCTTATTTGACTCAACTATTTGATATATTATTTAAATAGGCGACAATAATGATAATAAATTTCGTCCGCTCGCAGGCGAATTCATAAAAAGCGCTTTTGCGCTGCTATTGCTTTAAGGATTAAAATGTCACAATCTGCTTTCTCAACCGATGCGTTGCCAACAGTCAACCCGCATTCACAAAAACTGGCACATATTCGCCAGCAAATCCTGACGCTATTTTTAGACGACGAAGAGTTCGTCCATGCGCTTGTTGAAAATGACCAACACGTCAGTATTGATGACAAAGCAATTAGTGAAAAAATTAGTCTTGTAAAAGAACTGCTACTTGATTTACACACTGCGGATATCGCCGATATCTTAGAAATGCTCCCTTATGATGAGCGTCTTGCGTTATGGCGTCTTGTTGATAACAACGAACGTGGTGAAGTGTTAGTTGAGGCTTCCGTTTCTGTTTGGGATAGCCTAATCAAGGATATGTCTGACAGAGAGCTATTGCGCGCAGTTGCTAGCTTACATGTCGACGAACAAGCCTATATTGCTGAGCATTTACCCCGTGACACCATGCGTCGGCTCCTTACCTACTTAGAACCTAGCCTACGTAGCCGCATTCGCGAAGTTTTGCAATATGCGAAAGATAGCGTCGGCCAAATGATGGATTTTGAATTCGTCACCGTACGCCCAAATGTAACGTTAAAGACAGTTCAACGTTATTTACGCCAACGTGGCAAGGTTCCAGAAGCGACCGATAAAATTTTCGTTGTCGATAACAATAATTATCTACAAGGTGAATTGCCACTAACCACTATTTTAACGCAATCCCCTGAAAAAATAGTCGCTGACGTTATGAAAACCGACACTGTGACCTTCTTACCGGATGAAAAAGGCGAAGATGCAGCGAGTGCGTTCGAACGGTATGACTTAATTTCTGCGGCTGTTGTTGATAACAGCGGCCTACTAATGGGCCGCCTGACGGTTGAAGATATCGTTGATAATATTAGTGAAGAAAACGATAACAGCATTCGTCGTATGGGGGGGTTAAGCCCTGAAGAAGACGTTTTCGCCCCTGTCGGCCAAGCCGTTAAAACCCGTTGGACATGGTTAGCCATTAACTTATGTACCGCCTTTGTCGCTTCACGTGTGATTGGCGTTTTTGAAGATACGATTTCCCAATTAGTTGCCCTTGCCACATTAATGCCTATTGTTGCAGGAATTGGCGGTAATACGGGGAACCAGACCATTACCATGATTGTTCGTGCCATTGCCCTGCACCAAATACAAAACAACAGTTTCTCTTTCTTAATGTTAAGGGAGCTTGGTGTCGCCTTTATTAATGGGGTTGTTTGGGGAGGAATAATGGGTGTGGTCACCTATTTCCTGTATGGCGATATCGCTATGGGCGCAGTCATGACATTAGCGATGATCTTAAACTTGTTAATGGCCGCGATTATGGGGGTGCTGATCCCACTCATTATGCTGAAAATGGGCAAGGACCCTGCTATCGGTTCTAGCGTGATGATCACCGCTATCACAGATACAGGCGGTTTCTTTATTTTCCTTGGTTTAGCCACTCTTTTCCTCGTTTAAATTTGCTTTGCACGCGTCCTGTATCCCTGCTGGGCGCGTGCGATTTACAAAACACTCCCTCCAACAATAAAACCCAGCTAAAAAACCAAAATTCCACAAACCGCCATTTCATTTATCTGCTAATTAAATGCTTTTATAGTTATTTAGTTTATCTTGATTAATAAAATTAATTATAATAGAAAATAATTAGGTAATATTTACTTACTATAATTCAGTAAGAATTTATTAAATTAAATATTATTAACACTATAACTGGCTAATTTAAATATACGATATTCTGCAAAATTAATATTATTAACATCATATAAGGTTATTTATCGTCACACCAAATCAACAACCTAACAAAAGCGAACTAACTGGAATATTGAGCTTGTTTTTGGGGTTGAGGTTTACAGAATATAGAATTTCCTGCTATAAATATACACATGCAAAAAAGATACTGTGTATTAAACTAAGTTATACCCACCCAACGTTTTATACCTCTTATCTGCACCAATAAAAATGATTAGCTCATTATTATGAGCCAATGCTTATTATTTTGAATTTATGCAATTTAGTATTTCAGGTAGTTAGAAGGAAACTATAATGACACCGCAAACCGCCAGCCAGCCCTCTGCGAGGCCTTTGGGCAAAGAAGACTATAAAACATTAGGCTTATCCTCTTTAGGGGGAACTCTTGAGTTTTACGACTTCGTTATCTTTGTTTTTTACGCAAAAATTATTTCCCAGCTATTTTTCCCAGGAGATAACGAATTTCTCGCGCTAATGGCAACACTGGGTCTATTTGCAGCAGGTTACCTTGCCCGCCCTCTTGGTGGCATTATTATGGCTCACTTCGGGGATAAAATTGGCCGCAAGAAAATGTTTACCCTCAGTATTTTCTTAATGGCATTTCCAACATTTGTTATTGGTTTCTTACCAACTTTTGAAACCATTGGTGCTGCCGCGCCATTATTACTGCTGTTAATGCGTATTATGCAAGGTGCCGCGATTGGTGGTGAAATGCCAGGTGCCTGGGTATTCATTGCAGAACATACACCAAAACAACGCTATGGCTTAGGGGTTGGTACACTGACTTCTGGGATCACTGGTGGTATTTTATTAGGCTCTATCGTCGCCATTATTATTGAGCGTTCTTATAGCACAACTGAAATTCATGATTTTGCATGGCGTATTCCATTTATTCTTGGTGGTATTTTTGGGTTTATTTCTGTGTATTTACGTCGCTTTTTACAAGAAACTCCGATATTCAAAGAACTGGCAGCCAAAAAAGCCTTATCACAAGAGTTACCAGTCAAAACCGTCATTAAATCTCATAAACAAGCTTGTATGATCACCGCTGCACTGACGTGGTCATTATCAACCGCCATCGTTGTGACCATTTTGATGACACCTGATGTTGTGTTAAAAGGGATCTATAACATTGACCGTAATATTGCATTGCAAGCCAACTGTGCAGCGACTTTAACCTTAACATTAGGCTGTATCTTCTGGGGTTGGTTAGGCGATAAAACTGGCACACGTACCTCAATGACTTTATCGTGGGGTGGATTAGCCGTAACCGCAATTTACTTCTATTCGTCATTATCCACTGATATTGCTGCAGGTACGTTGATTTTCAACTATGGTTTGATGGGCTTCTTTGTTGGTGCGATTGCAACCACACCGATTATCAGTACCCGCGCATTTCCACCTGAAATTCGCTACTCTGGCCTGTCATTCGCTTACAATGTGGCTTATGCAATTTTTGGTGGTTTAACACCAATATTGACCGGAGCTTGGTTGCAGCAGTCTCACATGGCACCGGCTTATTATGTCGCTGGCGTCTCATTATTAGCGGTTGCTGTGGCCTTTATCCCATTATCTTGGAAGGGGTGGACAGTCAATTCTGAGCCTTCTAACGAAAAATCTGCAGTCCTAAACACTTCTAGTCTATAAAATCTATTGCACCCTATTTATTAGGGTGCAAATCTATTTCATAAAAAAGTTAATTTCGCCTACTCCCACCTTTACAAGCGCAGAAGCCGATAAGTACAGAAATTGACACTTATTCATATTTCCTCCATTTTTCTTTGTACCTATCACGTTAAACTACTAATATGTCTAACTGACTCTTTTTTGTTAGTTTTTTAGTATACAGCCTGACGGATCTCATCCACTTTTTTGAGTTAAGCGAATTACCCAAAATGAATAAACAAAAACAACGTAAACCTTTTATTCGCTCTGCCATTTTTATTGCCATTATTGCGGCAGCTGGCGCTTCTTGGTATTTTTATTATCAAGAAAAACAATCAGATACACAATCTACTGATGTGGTAGCAAAACCGAATTCACAGCGAAGCGCAATGGGCCGCCCACCACGTGTTTTAGCTCCTGTGCAGTTTGCCGTGGCTGAACAAAAAGTTGTTCCTCGCTTTTTATCAGGTTTAGGCACAGTACAGGCTGCAAATGTTGTCACAGTAACCAGCCGTGTTGAAGGCCAGTTAATGCAGCTGTATTTTACCGAGGGGCAACACGTCAATAAGGGAGATTTATTGGCACAAATTGACCCTCGCCCATTTGAAGTTCAGCTATCACAAGCGGAAGGCCAATTGGCTAAAGATAAAGCAACATTAGCGAATGCACAATTAGATTTAGTTCGTTATCAAAAGCTTGCTGGTACTAAAGTGATTTCGCAACAAGAGCTAGATAACCAAAAAGCGGCGGTCTTACAGGCTCAAGGCAGTATTAAAGTCGACCAAGCAGCCGTCGACAACGCCAAACTTCAGTTAACCTACAGTAAAATTACCGCTCCAATTTCAGGGCGTGTTGGTTTAAAACAAGTGGATGTCGGAAACTTTATCTCTGCGGGAACCTCAACCCCTCTTGTTGTTATCACGCAAACTCAACCTGCAGATGTCCTTTTTGCGTTACCTGAAGGCGATATTCCCGCTATCCAACAGGCCCAATCCTCTGGTGAGAAAGTGTTGATTGAAGCTTGGGACAGAAACAATATCGCGCTAATCGCAAGTGGTGAGCTACTCAGTACTGATAACCAAATTGATGCCGCGACAGGCACGCTGAAAATAAAAGCGCGCTTTACTAATGAAGAAGAAAAACTTTTTCCAAATCAATTTGTTAACGTAAAAATGCAAGTTGAAACGCTACAAAATGCTGTGGTGATCCCAACAGCAGCACTGCAAATGGGTAATGAAGGCCATTATGTCTGGATATTAAGTGATGATAATAAAGTCAGCAAACACAATGTAACCGTGGGTATGCAAGACAGCCAACAAGTGGTTATTGAAAGCGGACTTGCTGCAAATACCAAAGTCATCACCGATGGTGTTGATAAACTCACCGATGGCACAACGGTTGAAGTCGTTACCCCTGAAAGCATTGCCAAAAAAGAGCCTCGCAAAGGTAAACCGAATAGCGCGGAGAAAGCGTAATGCAGCCTGAAATGTTAAAAGGCGGTGGGCCTTCTCGTTTATTTATTTTGCGCCCTGTTGCTACCACATTATTCATGGTGGCTATATTACTTGCAGGGATCATCGGCTATCGCTTCTTACCTGTTTCAGCCCTGCCCGAAGTCGATTACCCGACAATTCAAGTTGTTACCCTTTACCCGGGAGCCAGCCCCGATGTGATGACCTCTGCGGTGACTGCGCCATTGGAAACACAGTTTGGGCAAATGTCGGGTCTTAAACAGATGTCATCGCAAAGTTCAGGGGGAGCATCAGTTATCACGTTAATGTTCCAATTAACGTTACCTTTAGAGGTCGCGGAACAGGAAGTTCAAGCTGCGATTAACTCCGCCAGTAGCTTACTGCCTTCTGATTTACCTTATCCTCCGATTTATAATAAGGTTAACCCTGCTGACCCGCCTGTTCTCACCTTAGCGGTTACCTCTGATGCAATGCCGTTAACGCAGGTACAGGATATTATTGAAACGCGAATTGCCCAGAAAATATCCCAAGTTAATGGGGTAGGCTTAGTCACCTTAGCGGGTGGCCAGCGACCTGCTGTTCGCGTGAATTTAAACCCACAAGCCATGGCAGCCAAAGGGCTGGATAGCGAAACGATCCGCCTTGCCATTAACAATGCGAACGTCAACTCCGCCAAAGGGAGTTTCGATGGCCCTACGCGGGCGGTTACACTTTCTGCTAACGACCAAATGAAGTCACTTGACGACTATCGTCAACTTATTGTGGCCTTCCAAAATGGTGCGCCAGTGCGTTTAGGTGATATCGCAACGATTGCACAAGGGGCTGAAAATGCCTATTTAGGGGCATGGGCGAATAATGAACAAGCGATTGTGATCAATGTTCAGCGGCAGCCCGGCGCTAACGTGATTGAAACCACCGATACCATTCGTTCGCTGTTACCTGAATTAATTGAAAGTTTACCTAAATCGGTTAATGTCGATATTTTAACCGATAGAACCAGTACCATTCGAGCGTCCGTTAATGATGTACAGTTTGAGTTAATGTTAGCTATTGCCCTCGTGGTGATGGTGATTTACTTGTTTTTACGCAATGGAATTGCCACCTTGATACCGGGCATTGCCGTACCACTGTCGCTCGTTGGTACTTTTGCTGTGATGTACTTTTGTGGTTTTTCTGTCAACAACCTCACGCTAATGGCTTTAACCATCGCCACCGGTTTTGTGGTCGATGATGCGATTGTGGTGATTGAAAATATTTCCCGCTACTTAGAGCAAGGCGATAAACCACTGGTCGCTGCACTCAAAGGGGCAGGTGAAATCGGGTTTACCATTATCTCCCTCACCTTTTCTTTGGTTGCGGTGTTAATTCCTCTGTTATTTATGGGGGATATTGTCGGTCGGTTATTCCGCGAATTTGCCATTACCTTGGCTGTGGCTATTTTGATCTCCGCTGTCGTCTCTTTGACGTTAACCCCAATGATGTGCGCCCGTTTATTAAAACCGGAGTCACAACATAAACATAACCGTTTTGAACTAGCGTGTGAGAGCTTTTTTGACCGTATGGTTGCTGGATACGCTATTTGGTTAAAGCGTATTCTTAATCACCAATGGTTAACCCTTTCTGTGGCGCTTGGCACCATGGTACTGACTGTTTTGCTGTATATGTGGATCCCAAAAGGGTTTTTCCCGTTGCAAGACAGTGGAATTATTCAAGGCTCAATTGAAAGCCGTCAATCCATTTCTTTTGATGCCATGGCTCAGAAGCAGCAAGAAGTCGCGTCAAAGCTATTAGCAGATCCTGCGGTCGACAATGTCACCACCTATGTGGGGGTTGATGGGAATAACCCAACATTAAACAATGCACGCTTGCAAATTACCTTAAAGCCCCTTGATCAGCGTGAAGATAGAGTGGTGGCGATTATTGATCGTCTACAACAATCCGTGGATAACATTGCAGGGGTGAATTTATATCTGCAACCCATGCAAGATCTCACCATCGATACGCAAGTTGCACGAACGCAGTATCAATTCACTTTACAGGCCGGTTCACTAGAGGAATTAACCACCTGGGTTCCACGCTTGTTAGACGCCCTAGAACAACAACCTGAACTCACTGATGTCAGTAGTGATTGGCAAAATAAAGGGTTAGTTGCTTATGTGAATGTAAACCGCGATACAGCAAGCCGTTTTGGTATCACGATGTCAGCCATTGATAACGCTTTATATAATGCATTTGGACAGCGAATGATTTCGACTATCTATACGCAGTCAAATCAATATCGTGTGATATTAGAACATGACACACAAACCCGTGATGGTATGGATGCGCTGAATGATATCCGTCTAAAAGGGACTGATGGAGCCATTGTGCCACTGAGCACTTTAGTGAATATTCAAGAAGGTAATGGGCCATTAGCCATTAATCACCTCGACCAATTCCCCGCTGTGACATTCTCGTTTAATGTGGCGGATGGTGCTTCGCTTGAGTCAGCCGTCAATGCCGTGAAATTGGCCGAATCACAAATTGCTGTGCCAAAATCCATTACCACGCAATTCCAAGGGGCGACTTTAGCCTTTGAAGCGGCATTAAGCAGCACTATTTGGTTAATTGCAGCTGCGATTGTGGCGATGTATATCGTATTGGGCATTTTATATGAGAGTTTCATTCACCCGATTACTATTTTGTCTACCCTACCGACAGCCGGGGTTGGCGCACTACTCGCTTTAATGATGGCAGGGAAAGATCTTGATGTTATTGCGGTCATCGGCATCATCTTATTAATTGGTATCGTGAAAAAGAATGCCATTATGATGATTGACTTTGCCCTTGCGGCAGAGCGTGAACAGGGAATGTCCCCTTATGATGCCATCTACCAAGCATGCTTGCTGCGTTTTCGCCCAATTTTAATGACCACCATGGCGGCCTTGCTGGGTGCTTTACCATTAATGCTAAGTACCGGTGTCGGTGCTGAATTACGCCAACCATTAGGAATTTGTATGGTTGGTGGCTTAATTATGAGCCAAATCCTCACTTTATTTACCACACCGGTTATTTACTTATTGTTCGACCGTCTTTCTCATTACTTTAAAGACCGTCGCCAAGCGAAGAAGGCACAGGTGTCATAATGAAGCGCTTCTTTGCTCTGTTTATTAGCCGCCCGGTAGCAACCACGCTTATTAGCGTCGCGATTACCTTGTGTGGTGCCCTGAGTTTTCTGTTTTTACCGGTTTCTCCGTTGCCTCAAGTGGATTACCCTGTGATTAACGTGACAGCGTCACTTCCTGGGGCATCACCCGAAACCATGGCCTCCTCCGTAGCGACGCCGCTTGAACGCTCTTTAGGCAGTATTGCGGGTATTAGTGAAATGACCTCAAGCAGTGCGCTTGGTCGAACCACCATTACCCTTGAATTTAATCTCGACAAAGACATTAATAACGCGGCACGTGAAGTGCAAGCCGCGATTAATGCCGCACAGAACTTATTGCCCAGCGGAATGCCAAGCCGCCCACGTTATTACAAGTCAAACCCTTCTGATGCGCCAATTATGATTTTGACCATGACCTCAGACACCCTGAATACTGGCGAGATTTATGATATTGCTTCAACGCGTTTAGCCCAACGAATTGCCCAAATTGAAGGGGTTAGTGAAGTTTCAGTTGGTGGCGGCTCGCTCCCTGCCGTACGGGTTGAACTCAACCCAACTGCCCTATTTAATCAAGGGGTTTCCCTTGATGCCGTGCGCTCAGCCATCAGTAGTGCTAACGTTCGCCAACCGCAAGGCTATATCAATGATGACGAAAAACGTTATCAAGTACAGACTAATGATGAGTTAAAAAAAGCGGCAGATTATCGGCCAATTATTGTTCATTATAGTCAAGGCAATGCTGTAAAGCTCAGCGATGTCGCCAATGTTAAAGATTCCATTGAAAACGTACGCGCTGCCGGTATGGCAGACGGTAAACCGGCTATTTTGATTGTTATTCGCCGCGAAGCGGGTGCCAATATCATTGAAACAGTGAATCGAATTCGTGCTGAGTTACCTGAATTCAATGACATGATCCCTGCCGCCATTGAGCTAAAAGTGGCACAAGACCGGACACCAACCATCCGCGCATCTTTAGCTGAAGTGGAACGCGCCTTACTGATTGCCGTTGCCTTGGTGATCCTCGTGGTGCTGCTGTTCTTACGTTCAGGTCGCGCTACTTTGATCCCTGCAATTGCCGTCCCCGTTTCATTGATTGGAACTTTTACAGCCATGTATTTATGTGGCTTTAGTTTAAATAACTTGTCATTGATGGCATTAACAGTTGCGACGGGCTTTGTAGTCGATGATGCGATTGTCGTATTAGAAAATATCTCACGCCACATTGAAAATGGTACAAGACCATTTATTGCTGCGGTGAAAGGCGTGCATGAAGTCGGCTTTACGGTTGTTTCCATGAGCATTTCCTTAGTCGCAGTTTTTATTCCACTACTGCTTATGGATGGGCTGGTCGGTCGCTTATTTCGTGAATTTGCCATTACCCTTGCAACCGCTATCGGTATTTCATTGGTGATTTCGCTAACGCTTACCCCCATGATGTGTGCTTATTTACTGAAGAAACGCCCTCACAACGTCAAAGCCAAACATCGCGGGTTTGGCCGTGTGTTATTGCGTTTGCAAGAAAGTTATGGCGTTGCTTTAAAATGGGTGCTTGGACATCGCCGTAGTGTTCTGGCGGTGCTATTTGCCACAATCGGCTTAAACGTTTATCTGTATATTACCGTTCCAAAAACGTTCTTCCCTGAACAAGACACTGGCCGAGTGCTGGGCTTTGTTCGCGCAGACCAAAGCATTTCATTCCAGTCGATGAAAGAGAAAATGACCCGTTTTATGCAGCAAGTTAAAGCCGACCCAGCGACAGATAATGTCACCGGTTTTACTGGCGGTAGTCGGGTAAATAGCGGTTTTATGTATATTTCATTAAAGCCACTGAGTGAACGCACGGAAAGCTCAGCTGAAGTCATCAATCGATTACGCGCGAAATTAGCCAATGAACCGGGGGCTAACCTGTTTATGATGCCAGTGCAAGATATTCGAGTTGGTGGCCGACAAGCCAATGCCAGCTACCAGTTTACCCTGCTTGCAGATGAGCTTTCTGCATTACGTGACTGGGAACCTGCTATCCGTAAAGCACTTGGCGAATTACCACAGCTGACCGATGTGAACTCCGATAAGGAAGACAAAGGCGCAGAAATGGCGATCACCTACGACAGGGACTTAATGGCCCAATTAGGTATTGATGTTCGTGAAGCCAACAGCTTGCTCAACAATGCATTTGGTCAGCGCCAAGTTTCCACTATTTATGAAGCAATGAACCAATATAAAGTGGTGATGGAAGTTGCCCCTGAATATACGCAAGATGTCAGCTCCCTCGATAAGATGTTTGTTATCAATAAAGATGGTGAAGCGATCCCTCTGTCTTATTTTGCGCGTTGGCAGCCTGCCAATGCCCCATTAAGCGTGAATCACCAAGGGCTATCAGCGTCATCCACTATTGCGTTTAATGTCGCAGACGGTTATACCTTAAATGATGCCATTGTCGAAATTGAAAAAACCATGACCGCACTTGGCGTGCCATCAACAGTAAGAGGCTCTTTTGCAGGAACGGCACAGATATTCCAAGAAACCTTACAATCACAATTGTTTTTAATCTTAGCCGCCATCGTGACTGTTTATTTAGTACTGGGCATATTGTATGAAAGTTATATTCATCCACTGACTATTTTATCAACCCTCCCTTCTGCAGGAGTCGGTGCATTACTAGCCCTTGAACTATTCGACACTCCATTTAGTTTAATCGCCTTAATTGGCATCATGCTATTAATTGGGATCGTCAAGAAGAACGCCATTATTATGGTGGATTTCGCTATTCAAGCACAAAGAACGGCGGGTTTAACGGCCCAAGAAGCCATTTTCCGTGCCTGTTTATTACGTTTTCGCCCGATTGTAATGACGACACTCGCGGCCATTTTTGGTGCGCTACCGTTAATGCTAGGTAGTGGTGATGGTGCGGAATTACGCCAGCCCCTCGGGATCACGATTGTCGGTGGCTTAATAATGAGCCAATTACTGACCTTATTTACCACTCCTGTTGTGTATTTAAGTTTTGATAGCTTGAGACAACGTTGGCTGCGAAAAAAATCATTAACGCAGAAAATCGCGGAGAATAACCATGAAGCTTAGGTTGAATAGTGTAAGCACTCGGCTTTTTTTGGCTATTTTTGCAACATGCTTATTGCTAGTGCTGATTATGCACCAAGGCGTACGCATGAGCTTTCAACACGGCTTTATTGATTATATAAAGGAAAATGACCAACAGCGTGTTGAGCTGGTTTCTTCCGCCCTTGCGGAACAGTATGAAGAGATGGGCAATTGGGGTTTTCTAATTGGTAATGAACGCATTTTCTTTCGTATTTTGCGCTCAGTAGAGCACCAACAACACCGTGGCCCTATGCGCCAGCGTTGGCGAACAATTTTTTGGGTTTATGATACACAGGACAAGCTGATTTTCGGACAAGACACGCCTTTACCTAGCAAAGTACTCCGTGAACCTATTATTACCAGCAAGGGAGATACCGTCGGCTGGCTTGTTGCCAGTTATGAAACGGGGATTAGCAGCGCCCTTGACCGCCGTTTTGATACCAAACAGATGTACACTAGCTGGATCATCGCTGGGCTGTCTTTATTTGTGGCTCTGGTTGCCACATTGTTCCTTGCCCGTAGTTTTTTAAAACCCATCAAGCGATTACTCGAAGGCACTAACCGGCTCGCCAATGGTGACTTTGCTACGCGGGTTCCTGAATCTGGCCGCGATGAGCTTGGGCAACTGGCTAAAGATTTTAACCATCTGGCCTCGACCCTTGAAAAAAACGAACAAATGCGGCGTGATTATATGGCGGATATTTCCCATGAGCTCCGCACGCCGTTGTCAGTTCTACGAGGCGAATTAGAAGCAGTGCAAGATGGCGTTCGGCAAGCCACTCCCGAAACAATTAATTCCCTACTCAATGAAACCCAAACTTTAATTAAGCTGGTTAATGACCTCCACCAGCTCTCGTTATCGGATAGAGGCTCATTGGTCTACCGTATGCAACTTACCGATATCATTCCTTTAATTGAAATGGCAATAGGCCAAGCTCGCTGGCGGTTAGAAGACCAACAACTTTCGGTTGAACGGCAATTTATTGCGCAAGGCTACGTATTTGCAGACCCTGACCGCATCACCCAGTTGTTCTATAATTTAATGGAAAACAGCTTACGCTATACCGATCCGCACGGTAAAATTGCCATCCAAGTCACACAAGACCAACACCAGCTCAATATAATTTGGCAAGATAGCGCCCCAGGGCTTACTGCTGAGCAATGCCAACATTTATTTGAGCGTTTTTACCGCGCTGAAGGCTCTCGTAATCGTGCCAGTGGCGGCTCCGGTTTAGGTCTGGCCATTTGCTATAATATTGTTGAGGCTCATCATGGTACAATTTCCGCGACACCGTCATCATTAGGTGGTGTCAAAATTACCATTAATTTACCGATTCAATTAAAAGATAAAGGGTTATGATCATGGCTGAACAGAGCAATATCCCTATTTTGGTTGTGGAAGATGAACCCAAATTAGGCCAACTGCTGTTTGACTATTTACACGCTGCAAACTATCAACCCGCATTAATTGCGCGTGGTGATGAAGTTATCGACTATGTTAAACAACATCAACCCGCACTTATTTTATTAGATTTAATGTTACCCGGTATGGACGGCATATCCGTGTGCCGTGAACTGCGAAAATTTAGTGATGTTCCCATTATTATGGTGACAGCAAAAACTGAAGAAATTGATCGCTTATTAGGGTTAGAAATTGGGGCTGATGACTATATTTGTAAACCCTTTAGCCCGCGAGAAGTTGTGGCTCGTGTCAAAACCATTTTACGTCGTTGCCAGCCAAACATGGCAGCGCACAACAGCCAAACGAATAACGATAACCAAACCAAACTGATTATTGATGAAAATGCTTTTCAAGTACGCTATGGCTCACAGTTACTTGAACTGACACCCGCTGAATTTCGGTTACTTAAATTTATGTCTGACAATGCGGGTATGGTGTTTTCCCGTGACCAGTTACTGGATATCTTATATGACGACCACCGCGTAGTCACTGACCGTACCATTGATAGCCACGTCAAAAATTTACGCCGTAAATTAGAATCTCTCGATAACGAAAAAACCTTTATTCGCTCAATATATGGTCTTGGCTACCGTTGGGATGAATATTAACCAACCAATAGACATACTATTTTTGTGGGATATTTGGTTTTTTTATCAAATAGGCGTAAAATCCACATCCCTTAAAAACACTCTCTCATAAGAGAGAGTGCTGACTTGATATCAGATAGAGAATAACCATGTTTACACCAGAGCTTTTGTCCCCTGCCGGTTCTTTAAAAAACATGCGCTACGCTTTTGCGTATGGCGCAGATGCCGTTTATGCAGGCCAACCCCGTTACAGCTTACGCGTACGCAATAACGAATTTAATCACGAAAACTTAGCTAAAGGCATTCAAGAAGCCCATGAGCTGGGTAAAAAGTTTTATGTGGTCGTGAATATTGCTCCCCATAATGCGAAATTAAAAACCTTCATTCGTGATTTAACCCCCGTCATTGAAATGGGCCCAGATGCACTGATTATGTCTGATCCTGGCCTTATTATGATGGTTCGTGAAGCGTTTCCTGAGATGGATATTCATTTATCTGTACAGGCGAATGCCGTTAACTGGGCATCCGTGAAGTTCTGGAAACAAATGGGCTTAACACGGGTGATTTTATCCCGCGAATTATCCCTCGAAGAAATTGCTGAAATTCGCCAACAAGTTCCTGAAATTGAACTTGAAGTCTTTGTCCATGGCGCCCTTTGTATGGCCTATTCAGGCCGTTGTTTACTTTCTGGTTACATTAATAAACGCGACCCAAATCAAGGGACTTGCACCAATGCTTGCCGTTGGGAATACAACATACAAGAAGGTAAAGAAGATGATGTGGGTAATATTGTCCATGTGCATGAACCTATCCCTGTACAAAATGTGGCGCCAACCCTAGGTGCGGGTGCGCCAACAGATAAAGTCTTTATGATAGAAGAAGCCAAACGTCCAGGCGAATATATGACCGCCTTTGAAGATGAACACGGCACGTATATCATGAATTCGAAGGATTTGCGCGCAATTGAGCACGTTGAAAACCTAACAAAAATGGGCGTTCACTCATTAAAAATTGAAGGCCGTACAAAATCGTTTTATTACTGTGCACGTACTGCACAAGTCTATAGACGTGCAATTGACGATGCTGTTGCAGGAAAACCCTTTGACCCAACGTTGCTATCCACCTTAGAAGGTTTAGCACACCGCGGTTACACTGAAGGTTTCTTACGTCGCCACACCCATGATGCCTACCAAACTTATGAATATGGCTATTCGGTTTCTGAGACTCAACAATTTGTGGGTGAATTTACAGGGAAACGTGTTAATGGTATGGCTGAAGTTGATGTAAAAAACAAATTTAGCGTTGGTGACAGCCTAGAAATGATGACCCCTGCAGGGAATATTGTCTTTACCTTAGACGCCTTAACAAACCGCAAAGGCGAAGCAATTGATGTTGCACCTGGTAACGGCCATGTGGTTTATCTCCCTATCCCTGAAGATGTCGATGTTAACTTTGGTTTGTTGATCCGTAACCTAGCAGGCACAACGACCCGAGCTCCTCATCAAACTCAGGCAGAAAAACAAATTGCTGGCTAGTCACCACGCCTTTATTGTTAAATAATCTGCTAACTAAAAGCCAAAACTTCATCGTTTAATACTTTGATATTTTGGCTTTTTTTCACCTATAAAATGATATTATTTTTACTTTATATGCTTTTTCTTATATGAGAATTATTCGCGTTATTGACATTTTCATTAAAAAATGCACCGAATATCCAATTTTATGCAACAGATCACATCAATTGGTTATTCAATATCGTATAGTCACTCTCGAAAATGAAGAACTAGAAAGTCATAAAATAAGACTAGGAACCACCTCCTTGGCTGGCTCAATCTCCCTTGAGCTAGCCATTTCTTTTATCTGCGATTTGCATTTCATTTCTCTTACCAACGCTTTTTCTGCAAAAAAACAAAAAAAGCGCATCCCTATTTTGTTAATCCATTTATACTCATTTTAACGAATATTGACGTACGTTAAGCCGAATGGATGGGTATTTATGAATCAATATAAGTCAGCTATGATTATCCTTAATGGTAAGCAAGCAAATCACGTTGAGCTGCGAAAAGCCATTACTCACTTGCGTAAAGAAGGCCATCAAATTCAAGTCCGTATTCCTTGGGAGATGGATGATACGTATTATTTTATTTCTCAGGCGATAAAACACGGTATTGATACCATCATTGCGGCTGGAGGTGACGGTACTGTAAATGCCGTTGCCAGTACTTTAATGAAGTTCCCTAGCGAGTCTCGCCCTGTTTTAGGTATTCTTCCGATGGGCACGGCAAATGACTTCGCCACCAGCGCAAATATTCCAATAGATATTGAAGCCGCCTTAGCACTCTCATTAAAAGGGAAATCTGTCCCCATTGATATTGCGCAAGTCAATGAACAGTATTACTTCCTCAATATGGCCACTGGCGGCTTTGGGACGCGTATTACCACTGAAACACCTGAAGCACTAAAATCGGCATTAGGCGGTGCAGCTTATGTGATAAACGGCTTACTGCGCCCTGACACGCTGAAAACAGATATTTGCCATATTGAGGGGGAAAACTTTAGTTGGGAGGGTGAAACGTTAGTCATCGCGGTTGGAAATGGCCGCCAAGCGGGCGGAGGGCAACAACTGACACCGCAAGCACTCATTAATGATGGCACACTAAACTTACTGATTATTCCTGCAAGGGATGTCATACCGGCATTTTTATCGAATTTATTTTCAACCGATAAAAACGAGCACTTGGTCGAAAAGCCATTATCATGGATAAAAATTTCATCACCTCACGATATGATCTTAAACCTAGATGGCGAGCCATTATCGGGAGACACCTTTACCTTCACTGTGCAGCCAAATGCCATTCAGTGTCGGTTACCTCCCCAATGTAACTTATTGGCTTAAAACACGTCATGAAAGCCCTTGTATTCAGGGCTTTCAGTCTTTAAAGGCTACCACCATGCGTGGAAGTGATGAACCGGACCAATCCCCTTCCCGACTTCTAAGCTATCCGCTTGTTCCAAAGCAGCTTGTAAATAAGCTTTCGCCTGTGTTACAGCGTCTTGCCAATCTGCACAACGAGGGCGCAATGCAGCCAAAGCCGCTGACAAAGTACACCCTGTCCCATGAGTGTTTTTAGTCTTTATGCGAATAGAGGTAAAGCGCCATTCACCCTCTGGCGTGATTAGCCAATCGGGGCTTTCAGCATCACTTAGGTGCCCGCCTTTCATCAATACCGCTTGGCAACCTTTTTCAAGTAATTTATACCCCTGGCTCAACATTTGGCTTTCCGTTTGTGCGACTTTTTCATCTAACAATACCGCTGCCTCAGGTAGGTTCGGTGTAATAATCGAAACAAGGGGTAATAGTTGTTGGCGTAGCGCATCAACTGCATCCGGTAATAATAACGGGTCACCACTTTTAGCCACCATTACCGTATCCAATACTACATACGGAATTGGATACTGTTTCAACGCATTCGCCACTACCGCGATATTACTTTGGTTAAATAACATGCCGATTTTTGCGCTATCAATTCGCACATCACTGAGGACTGAGTCTAATTGTGCCGCCACAAATTCAGGAGGTAAGTCTTGGACAGATTGCACGCCTTGGGTATTTTGAGCCACCAATGCCGTCATCACACTCGTACCATAAGCCTCTAATGCAGAGAAAGTTTTTAAATCCGCCTGAATACCCGCCCCACCCGATGGGTCTGTTCCGGCGATAGTTAACGCATTGATCCTCATGAGTGACTCCCCTTTTCAGCTAAAGCAATTGAATAGATTGATAAGCGAGGTTTACTGAAATCATTTTAAATCAAACAATAAAACCGCATTGATTGTCTCATAACATTTAACAAATACCAGCGGTTAGTGAATGAATTTTAATGACTTAGATAAAAAGAGGGAATATCTCACCTAGGAAAAATTAGCATGGCTTATAAGTACACATTAGGCAAATGAATGTTACCCACACCTCGCGATTGTAACTGTTGAGCAAATGCCTCCACTTCCGTTTGGGTTGCCGCAGGCCAGTTAGCGGCTTCATTTTTAACCCCATGTTGCTGGAAGGCGTTAATTTTTATCCGTGTGTTTTCAGGGAGTTTATTTAAAAAATCAGCAAGTTTATCAATATGTTCTTGGTAATCTGTTTGCTGAGGAATATACAATAAACGCAATTCATATAATTTCCCCGCTTGGGCCAGAAATTGAACCGATTGAAAAACACGTTGGTTATCTTTTCCTGTTAATCTTAATGCGCACTCATCACCCCATGATTTTAAGTCAATCATCACGCCATCCGTATACTCAATCACTTTATTCCACCCTGCAGAAGCAAGGTGTCCATTACTGTCAATAAAGCAGGTTAGATGCTTGAGTTCCGGTGCCGCTTTAATCGCTTTAAACAATTCAATAATAAAGGGTAATTGTGTTGTTGCCTCTCCACCACTGACGGTTACACCATTCAGGAAAGCAACATTTTTCTTTAAGTCATTGAGGGCATCATTAACACTTAATGATACGGTCATCGGGCTTGAATTCTTAGTGCACGTCTGCAAACAAGTATCGCAGAGCTGGCAAGCATCGCTATCCCATACCACCTTGCCGTCAACAAACGATAACCCATTGTGAGGACAGGTTAAAACACAGTCCCCACAATGGTCGCAGAGCGACATGGTATATGGATTATGGCAATTCAGACAACGTAAGTTGCAACCTTGCAAAAAAATAACATGTCGATTACCCGGCCCATCTACGCAGGAAAAAGGAATAACCTTATTCAGCGTAGCGCATCGATTGCTCATTGCTGATGACTCGCTGCTGACGGGCTGTAATTTTACAGTTCTTAGTCGCCTCTTCACCTAACCAGGTAGTATTGCTTCTAGAACCTTGCTCTTTATATTTCTCTATATCTGATAAACGCACCATATAGCCCGTAACGCGAACTAAATCATTACTTGCCACATTTGCAGTAAACTCACGCATTCCACAACTAAACGCCCCTTTACACAATTGCATTAGAGCTTGCGGGTTCTGCTTAATCGTTTCGTCGATGGTTAAAATGTCACTGATCCCAGACAAATAGTGTTTGTGATGGGGAGCTACCGCTTGAATGTGTGACACCGGGTCTGGCTCTTCACCGTATGGAATACGAGCCCCCGGTGTTGTCCCGATATCCGAGCTGATCCCTGATTGAGCATGGAGCATCGCTCGGCCTTTATAGCCATACTTAACGGGGGTCGTTTCAACAAAGTCAGCTAGCTGCTCGCTGATTTGATAAGACAATGGCAAGGCCGGTGAATTTGCCTGATACTGGCCTTTCATTCCGTCTTTTTCCATCAGGATGTTCACAGCTTCTGCTAAACCGTAAATACCAAACATAGGGGCAAAACGTTCAGGCTCAATTAACCCTTCTTGCACAAGAAAACTGGTTTGGAAGAAATTAGACTCCTCAAATAAAAATGCGCTACGTGTTTCAATGAGTTCCATTTGTAACTCACAATATTTTTTCAATTGCACATTTAAAAAATCAGCTGAATTTTGACTGCGTAATGCAACTTCACGTAAATTAATACGAACTAAAGTACTTCCCCCACCCGCAACGGGCAACGCATTATAACAACTGACAATACCGTAACCTTGTTCATCAAATGCCGCACTATGAATGATATCATTTGCAATATGCGGTTTACTGCATTCACAAATGCTTTCAATCGCTTGTAAGAAAAGTGACTCCGGTGTGCGCTGTGGATGATAAACAAATGTCAGATTAGGTGCGACTTGTTTCAGTTCCGCATCAATGCGTAAAATCAAGCGGCAAATAACGTTATCATCCGGGCCAATATTGGCATGCATGAAGGCATCGGGCAGTGTTCGGTCTAACTGTATCCAAAACCTTTTTAACTTTGGATACAGCTGTTCTTCTGTCAACTCCCCCACATATGGCATGAGAAGTTTATCTAAATACCCTAAAAATACTGGGAAATTGGTTACCGACGGCACATGATGATACAAAATCATCAGATGATTAAGTGCGTCATCAAAATCCTCTGCGGGGGCTAATTCTAAGTATGCCGAACCTTGTTTGAGGTATTTTACGTAGTCAGGCAATACATAACGTGGCTTATACGGAGCATTTCCTTCATACATATCACAAATAACACGTTCATATAACGCATCAGCAAGGGGCTGGCTCATTGCAAGATATGGAATATGGCTATCTGCCTCTGCCGCTAAAAAATTGGCTTTTTGTTTTGGTGATAATATTTTGTCTGTGGCGATAGCCAAGCATTTAGCTTGGTACTCAGTCAGTGGTTCTTGGCGTTTCATCATGGTGACGTTCCTTTTTTAGTTAGAAGCCAAGGTAATTCACAGCAATATATATGCCATAAACCTTTAAAGACTAGCTCCTAGCCGTGTTGACATACCGCAGCTTATACCTGCCGCCTATGTGATCCATTTCATCTCATTGAGACAAGTCATTATTTGATGTGCGTCATACTTTTTGGATTTGTTTGCACGCTATTTTTCATAAATGTCTGCTCTATCAACATGACTAGTCGCAATCACCTAGATAATAAAAAATATCTTTCTATTACATAACGTTAACTACAAAAATAATGAATGGCACTTTATTTTTCTTATTCTTTTAAAAATCCCTCTCGTCTTCTCTCATCGAAAAATCGTCTTATCCAACCTGAAAATGAAGCACCTCGTCTATTATCAGCTACTTTAGGAGTATTAGCCTATTCAACAACTAATTTGATACGTTATTATTTAATCAGATAATCGGTTATCCCACATAAAAACAGGCAAAATTAAACGGTTCTAATATGACCAGCCAGTTATTATCCTTAATTATGTAATAAATACTGTTATATTATATGTATCTTAATTAAAATAATTCCGCTCAAAATTATAATAATAATGCTAATCTGATAATCATTAGCGAGCTAATCATCATTTTTATATCTGCGATACAGAACTGGATTTACAATGAGAGTTTATAAAAACATACAGTTGGCCGTAGGTGCATCGTTACTCATGAGCACCTCAATCTGCATATCATCGCCTGCCATTGCTCAAGAGCAATCGGAAAATTTATGGGATAAATTTAAAGGCAATGTCAGTACCACGTGGGACTCAGACAAATATGAGCTATACATTCCCGCGGTGACTTGGCACAACCGTGCAATGTACGACAAGAAAAAAACGGATGAATATAATGAGCGCCCTTGGGGTCTGGGCTTTGGTAAATATCGTTATGATGAAGATAATGACTGGCATGCTATCTATGCAATGGCATTCAAAGATTCACATAATGATTGGGAGCCAATTGCTGGTTATGCATTCCAAAAAATGTGGATCCCGGGAGATATTGATGGTTTCCGTATGGGAGCAGGCTTCACTCTGAGCGTCACTGCCCGTAAGGATATGTATTATATTCCGATCCCTGCACCACTCCCTCTGGTATCAGTGGAATATGATAGACTTTCACTGCAAGCCACTTACATTCCGGGGACTTATAATAACGGCAACGTATTATTCGCTTGGTTACGTTGGCAATGGTGACCTAGCCATCTCATGGCTATATAAAATTTCATGGCTGTATAAAAAGGCCGGTGGGAATACCCTACCGGCCTTTTTTATAAGAAAAAAATAAATTTAACTTAGTTGTTGGCTTTTAGCTAAATCTTGCTTTTTAGCCCCTGAGAATTGATACCCAACCCACAGAACAGCTATCCACAATGGCATAATTAATACCGAGATACGCAAACCGTCCATTGTCAGGATAATCCCTAAAATCAACAGTAAGAACGCTAAACACAAATAGTTTCCAAATGGATACCAAATGCTCTTAAATTTCGTTTCGACACCTTGCTTGTTCATTGCCGCTCTGAACTTCAAATTTGAAACACAAATCATAATCCAGTTTAAAACTAACGTCGTCACAACTAATGACATTAACAATTCGAAAGCTTTACCTTCCATCAAAAAGTTAATTAAAATACCACCAGACGTCGCAACACCTGAAACAAATAATGCCATGACTGGTACGCCACCTTTATTCACTTTTGCAAGAAATTTAGGTGCATTACTTTGTTGTGCCAAGCCATACAGCATGCGACTTGTCGCATAAGCTCCGCTGTTATACACAGACAATGCAGCGATTAAAATGACAACGTTCAACGAATTAGCAACCAGTAAGTCCCCTAATTCATGGAAAATTAAGACAAATGGGCTTGTTTCGCCGTCAAGATCAACCCATGGATACAAAGCTAACAGTACCGCTAACGAGCCAATATAAAAAATTAAGATACGGTATACAACTTGGTTAATCGCTTTTGGAATGCTTTTATCTGGGTCTTCTGCTTCTGCAGCTGTAATACCGACCAGCTCTAACCCCCCAAATGAAAACATAATAATTGCTAACGCCATTATTAGCCCATTAAAGCCATTAGCAAAGAAACCGCCGTGCTCCCATAAGTTACTCACTTTCGCTTGTGGGCCACCATGGCCGCTGAGTAATAAGTAGCAACCAAAAATAATCATCGCAACGACTGCAATAACTTTAATTAATGCAAACCAGAACTCAGTCTCACCATAAGAGCGTACATTAATCAAATTAACTGCATTTACCGCAATAAAAAACACCGCGGCAGAAACCCATATAGGGAGCTCAGGCCACCAATGTTGCATATATTTGCCTGCAGCGGTCAGTTCGGTCATCCCAACGAGGATAAACATGAACCAATAGTTCCACCCTGAAAGGAACCCTGCAAAACCACCCCAATACTTAAATGCAAAATGGCTAAACGAACCCGCCACAGGTTCCTGAACAATCATTTCGCCCAACTGACGCATAATCAGGAAAGCAATAAACCCACACAGCGCATAACCCAGTAAAACTGACGGCCCTGCCATTTGTATGGTTGTTGCTATTCCGAGGAATAACCCTGTACCAACAGCACCTCCCAATGCAATCAATTGGATATGCCTGTTTTTTAATCCCCGCTTTAGCGTCTGTTGCTGTTGCGCCATAACTTTACCCTTTTGTCCCCTTACTTGTTTTTTATCTTCCAAAATAATGATAATGACACAAGTTTATTTGAATTTTCTTATTAACACTACATTCTTCTGGTGCCGTTTTCAGCATTTTGTACGACCCCAAAACAGATGCTATTAATTATTTTTTTCATCACATAGCAAAATGATACCGCAGGATGGTTACCCCGATTCAATATCATGGATTGAGCATTAAAAAGCAAATTCAAAATGGTAACAAGTCAGTCACACGACAAATACCAAAAATAAAGTTTTCACCACCCTGATCACACAGGTTATCCATCGCTAAAAGATAGAAAAAAACACAAGCCAAAACTGCACTTACAGCAATAATTAATTTACGACCAAACACAGACAATTCCTTCATATTTCTATGATGATTTTATTTTTCAAATGATTACAATATTAAGATACTGCCATTTTATGATTGGTATCACTTATGGCATTGCATATAATGCGTTTATAAAAGAAATGGTACTCTAATTTAGAGCATCAAATTTGAGGAAAATATGCAATTGACCTCTTTTTACAAAAATTTGCTCATTTTAGGTGCTATTGGTTACTAACTTATTCTGATTGTGCTTTTTTTACCCTAAAAATGGGAAATACCGCACAAGCAGCCTTTGTCATGATGAAATGAAGTTGTGTATACTTCTGCTACCGTAAAACTAGAAAACATTTGAGATGCCACAAGATAACCACTTAGCACTTGTTTATGCTTTGAGTAAATGGATAGAAGAACACTTAGGGCGCGTGATCCACTTAGAAGAGCTCGCGGCTTATTCAGGCTATTCACTTTGGCATATGCAAAAAATCTTTAAAGAAGTCACAGGGATTTCACTGGGTAAATACATCCGTCAACGCCGCCTTGCTGGTGCGGTCAACTTACTCCGTAATAGTAACCAGTCCATTTTCGATATTGCACTGGATTTTGGTTTTGGGTCTCAGTCCCACTTTACCTATATGTTCCGCAAAGAATATGGTATCACGCCATTTGATTTTAGACAGAATGACCAAATCCAATTAGATGTTAAGCAACCGCTCCATCTAATTCATAATTATGAGTGAGAATATTTTAGCCGCATTAACCTATTGATTAACATAATAATGCTATAAAACATTGTCATTTCAACTTTTGACTATTGAACAGAGTTCCTGCTTTACATTCTGTTCAATTTCACATCAAACACGCATTATTCTAATGCAACTAAAGTTATAACTATTTGTATAATTTACATTCTGAATAATTAGAGTAAGGTATTGGCAGAAAGCACGAACTTTAGGAGGCATTGGATGTCAATCAAACTGGTCGCCATTGATTTAGATGGCACATTACTTAACTCCCAACACCAAATATCTCCCGTAGTAAAAGAGGCTATCACGCAGGCTAAGCAAAAAGGTGTCCATATTATTTTAGCCTCGGGCCGACCATTTTCTGGTATATCTCCTTACCTACGAGAATTAGATTTAAATACAACGAATAACTATTGTATTAGTAATAATGGTAGCGTCATTCACCAAGCCAATGATGGCAGCCATCTCGCAGAGAATTTGTTAGATTTCGCTGACTTCCAATATTTTGAGGAACTCGCAAGAAATGTCGGGGTTCACATGCATGCTCTCGCGGATAATTGCATGTTCACGGCTAACCGCCATATTAGTCACTATACGGTCGCAGACGCCTATTTAACTCACACACCACTCATCTATTGCCCTGTTAATGAGATGGACTCTTCTCTAGAATTTACTAAGTTTATGATAATTGACCACCCAGAAAAATTAGATATTGGTATCAGCTATATTCCAGAGAATGTCTTCGATAATTACGCTTTAACCCGAACAAGTCCGTATTTCCTTGAGGTCTCAAATAAAACGGCGAATAAAGGGACTGCGTTACAATGTATTTGTGAAAAGTTGGGTATTACACCTGACAAAGTCATGAGTATTGGTGACCAAAATAATGATATCCAAATGCTGCAATACGCCAGTGTTTCTGTCGCAATGGGCAATGCGTTAGACCCCATTCGCCAAATGGTGAAATTTGTCACTACGACTAATGATGAAGATGGCGTAGCCGTCGCCATCAATAAATTTATTAATGTGTAGCCACAGAAAAATTTGCTATCAACATGATGTCCATGGCAGCGCCTACACTCGTTCACGCTGCCACATTTAGCCGCTTACTGTTTGCCTAGTCGCTAAAAAGCAAATGACCGACCCCATGGTCACCATTAATACACCTTGCCAAAAACTTAACGCTAATGTAGTGCTTAACAATATTGATGCGAATGCTGTCGAAATAACGGGGGTAAAATAAGAAAGCGTTCCTAAAAAAGCCACATTTCCCTTGATAACCGCAAATGTCCACAATGCATTCGCTCCACCAGTCGCTATTGAGGCAATGAGTAATAATAACAGGCTTTGGCTATTGATAATAAACGGTGTCGGTGTACTGAAAAAATACAGTATCCATAACCCAATAGAGGTCATGATAAAGAATAATACCATCCCATTATGGCCACCAGAAATACGCTTAGTCACATTGCTGTAGAATGACCAAACAATAGCCCCGATAAAAGCTAAAAAATAACACAGTGGATTACTTTGAATATTTGCCAAAATAGTTTGTACCGATAATGGCTGATTTCCTGAAATTACCCAAATCAGTCCCATAAAAGCTAAAACTAACCCTGCCCCCAATAATAAAGTGAAACGCTGACGGTTAAAAAACACAGCAAGTGCGATAGTAAAACTTGGCCACAAATAATTCACCATACCCAGTTCAATCGCTTGTTGCCGACTATTAGCTAAACCTAACGCTAGTACAAAACAAATTTCATAGCTAACAAACAGTATTGTTCCCCAAAGTAAATAGCGTTTAGGATATTTCGTTATTTTTGGCACTCCCATGGCAAGTACCAATACCAGTGAACCAACCGTATAGACTAATGCGGCGCCACCTACTGGTCCAAAGTTTTCACTTACACTGCGGATCAGCCCTACCATTGTGCTCCACAACAAGATCGAAATAACCCCATACAGCGTTGCGGCATACTGATTCAATTTCATAACTCTCTCAGCTATTTAGTTTCGAAAATGATATTCATTGTAATAATACATTCATTTTACCATCTAAAAAAACCTTATAGCTCAAACAATTATAATGCAAGCGTTTATTTTTAGTAAATATTGATAATATGTCATAAAAAAATTCTCAGGCTATCACCTAAGAATTTTATGATTTAAAACTTTTGTATTAGCGAGATGTTTCTTTCTCAACCCACTTATCAACTTCTTCTTTTTCCCATATCCCTTCTTCAAATTGTTTCTTTAATTCAGGATGCTGATTGATATCAAAAGTTGGTATTTTACCTGCGACTAACTGCTGGTTATAATCTTTAGCAAGTTTAAAAGCGATACCTGATAATAGAAGGATCGCGATTAAATTAGTTATCGCCATTAGACCCATCGATAAGTCTGCAAGTTTCCAAATAAATGGCATTTCAGCAAGCGCACCAAACATCACCATACCTAATGCAGCTAAACGGAAAATAAATAAACCCGCAGTATGATTATTCTCTAAAAAAATCATATTGCTTTCGGCATAAGCATAATTAGCAATAATTGACGTAAATGCAAAAAAGAAGATAGCTATCGCAATAAATGTACTTCCCCAACTACCGACGGCAGAAGAAAGAGCAAGTTGTGTCAATTCAATACCATTGATGTTGTCCATTCCACTTTCTAATACACCAGATGATAAAATAATAATTGCTGTCGCACTGCAAATAACGATGGTGTCCATAAAAACACCAAGCATCTGTACATACCCTTGTGATGCAGGATGTGGAGGATAAGGTGCTGCCGATGCCGCTGCATTTGGTGCAGACCCCATTCCAGCCTCATTAGAGAACAATCCCCGCTGAATTCCTTGTGTCATCGCCTGAGCAACACCATAACCAACAGCCCCGCCAGCCGCCTCTTGCAAACCAAATGCATTTCGGATTATCAGCATAAAAACTTCAGGTAATCGTTCGATATGGTGCCCAACAACCCAAAACGCCAATAGTAAATAGGCTAACGCCATAACAGGAACAACTAATTCAGCAACCTTCGCAATGGATTTCAATCCACCAAAAATAATGACTCCGCTTAATAAAACTAAGCCAATGCCAACATAAATTGGATTGAAATCAAAGGCGACTGCGGTTGCTTGAGCAATAGAGTTAGCTTGTACTGCATTAAATACTAAACCAAAAGCAATAATCAGAAAAATTGAAAATAACACGCCCATCCAGCGTTGGTTTAAGCCTTTTTGCATATAATATGACGGCCCACCTCGATAATTTCCTTTATCATCTTTGGTTTTGTATAACTGTGCTAAAGTACATTCAATAAAAGAGGTTGCCATTCCCAATAAAGCAACAACCCACATCCAAAAAATAGCCCCAGGCCCGCCTGCTGTTAGGGCAATAGCTACCCCAGTTAAATTTCCTGTACCGACCCTAGCGGCTAAACTTGTACATAATGCCTGAAAAGATGAAATACCTGCGCTATCAGACTGTTTACTGTTTTTTAAGACACTAAACATATGGCCAAAATGCCTAATTTGAATAAAACCAGATCGAAGGGTAAAATATAGACCAGCTCCCAGTAATAAATAAATAAGTAAAGAACCCCAAATGAAATTAGTTATTGAGTTTATAAATTCTATCAAATTACACTCCTTTTTTATTAAAACGATTAATAAAAAACTAATCGAAAATTAAATCCTCACATTTAAATCACAACTCCAGAAAAGGAGTTTAGCTAGCAAGAGCCGACTCATCTTAATATGATTAGCAGAAATTATATTTTTTTATCTTTAATGTAAATTAATTTTCGATTCATTAATCATTAACTACATTCAATTTTAATAGAAACACGTTACACGTCCATAAAAAAGAACCTATAACCCTTTGAAAAAACAAGTCATGAAAAATCCCCTTTTCATTTCACCGAAAGTAAATCAAATGATTGATTCATCGTGCTTATTTTAATCAACAAGTTAATTGAATAAATAAAAACTCATCATTCATTTCATATATCCACTTTTAATTAGCTTATTCCTTAACGAAAAACTTTATAATACTTCTTTTATTTAATTCATTATTTGGAATGTATCATCGATGTGTAACACTAATGTACAATAAAAAAGCAAATTCAATTACAATCATCTTAATTAGATGGTTGCTTATGTTTTCACTTAACAATAAACTGAGCCTAATAAATTTATAGACAAGAGGTTAACACATGGAAATTAATATCAAGTTATCTGATGACCCACTTTCTCAGCTCTCTGAAAAATCATATGACGCCTTCATTGCTGAGCTGAAAGCTCGTGTTTTAGAAGTCTATCCTGGCAGCTATCTATTGATCACTCATGATAACGGCCCAACGACTTTTCAAACTAAAGGCTTTCATGATGATAACGAAGCACATATTGTTTTACATGAACTTGTCGAAGATGTCTTAAAGCATGGCCATTGGTTAAAACAGTAATTTCCTTGCCAGATTACACCAATAAAACCAGCTGTGAGCCTACATGGGCTCTAGCTGGTTATTTTTAATATCCTCTCGTATTTCGATAACATTTCCCCTCAATATTTATTCAAAGTCTGATCAAGATCATACTTAGTCTTATCTATTATCAAAACAAGTTAAATTTGCTTTACCTTTAACCGTTATGTGGTAATGTATATAACGTAATTTTCATTTACATTGCTTTTGCTAATTATAGCGGCCAGTATTTATACTGGCTCTTTTTTATGAAATCATGCTAAAAATCCATTCGACGTCCCCGTTTTAGGTCTAATCTGCTATAGTATTTCTCTAATACTAGATAGAGTTATTATTCATTGAGTGCAAAATAGAGGTATGACTATGAAGCGTTTATTACTGGCTTTTTGCCTGACCCCAGTCCTTGTTATGGCTGATAATGCCCCATTAAATATTAGTGAGATAGCCAACGATTATTGCGAAATCACAGGTCAAGCACTAAGTGAAGCGTACAGCACTGACAAAACTAGCAGTGAGTTAACTCAAGCAACCATTGCTAAACTGAAAAGTGAAAATGTCGACCTCAAGCAATTAGCCACTGTTGAGTCAGACCTACGCGAAAATCTAACTTCAGCGATTGATGCCATACGCAGCAATAAATCTAAGTTTGCTAATGAAGCTGATTTCAATAAATCATTAAATGATTCTGTTTCAGCTTGTAAAATTCAAACTGAACTTCTTTTGAATAAATCTTAATCATTTAATTTTCTAGTAAAAAAGCGCTCAAACTAAAATTTGAGCGTTTTTTTTATCAATTAGTTTGTTTTTTAACACACAACTGTTCAATCGAGAATTGTAATTCCGGTGTCTCACTTATAATCAGTTGCCCGTGTTCAGAGAAACGCCCATCTTTAATACTTACATTCGCAACAAATGGCAGAGAGTTTTCTTGAGAAGGTAAACGGTATAAACCACAAACTCGATAACTTTCGCCTTCCTTGAACTCACTTTTTTGTGCTATTTCCACATCACTAAACTCAACCACTGATGAGTTGCCGAGTTTTTTTTCCACCATGCTTTGGGCTTCATTTTTGACATCTGAATCACCAATACTCGTATAAGAATGGTATGCAAATACTCCTAAAGCCAATAGCAATACTATCAATAATTTTGTTTTTATACGCTTCAACGCATCACCCTTCCTACTTTATGATTAATTAGCTTAGTATAAATGTATTATACCCATTTGAGTAAACAATTTGAGCTTTTAACTCCATTGTTTAATGCTTACCCTAACCAATTGATAACAAGATATAAAAAATATTTTCCAACCCTGATAATTGGCTAGAAAATATCTATCAACATTGATTCAATTTATATTTATTAACTTAGCATTAATAAAAAAAATATTTTTTATTTTCTTAGCTAGTTTTATACTAGTCTCCATACTATTAGACTGATTTAATATATTTTTATGAAAGAAAAAATCGTTAAAAATCTTGTTAACTTAACTCATGGAAACAATAATGATGTTAAAATAGCGGCGATAAATGCATTAGGCGATTATATTTGTTCAATTGAACAAGAAGCCGCTATCGATAGGCTACTTGTTTTATGTGATGATTATAATAAAGACATTGCCGTTGCATCAATTATATCAATCAGTAAACTTGCTAAGTTCTTCAATGAAAAACAATAAAATAAAATCAATAAAAAACCATGAGTTAACGTTAAGTTTATTTTATTAACAAACTATTTTCATTGTGAGGAAATAATGAAATAAAAGTGGCTGAATTATGGTTTATTCATTTAGATAAGTAAATGCAATTGAATTAATTAATTACAATGGCAAAATGATAATTAATAAATATCTAAAGGAGATATCATATGAATATATTAAAACCATTAATTCTTAGTGCGAGTTTAATCGCTATTAGCTTTTCGACACTCGCTTACCCAGGGGATGGTAATGGTTCATGGCACCGTGGCGGATACCAAAACCAACACCAATATAATGATAGGCCTTGCGATAATTATCGTCACTCTAATTATGCAAATCGTCACCGTGGAATGATGCAGTATTCAACATCTATTCAAACTGCTCAACCAGATGAAACACTGAAAAAAATCGCTGCAGATGCACCTAAAGGAGAAAATGGTAAACAGTATATGGTTAAAGTTGCAGTTGTAGAAATTACACCTAATACCCCTGTGCAAGGCCAATAATCTTTACCAAGGATAGAAAAATACTACCCTTTTTTATATATCCTCAATAATGCTATAACCCGATTGGTTGCCCTTCACCACCGTAGTATGACAAGCCTTCCCTTTATACTTCCAATAAATTTTCAACAGATAAATCCCCTACACACTGATACGAATAATTAGTCATAAAAAGTAAATAATTATTTACTTTGAGTCAATTTTAAGTAATCTAATGTACTCAAAAAATAATAACTTCAGGGAATAGCTATGGATCGTCGTTCATTTCTTAAATCCAGCTCATTAGTGGCTGGCGGGCTTGCGCTTAATTCATTGTTTAATCATGCGGTTGCACAAAATAGTAATATTGTATTGCCGAGTGAAAAGCACCCATTACTATTGCATTTCAATGAAAATTCATTAGGGATGTCCGAAAATGCTAAAGAAGCTATCATCAAGGCATTACCTAATGCATTCCGCTACCCTGATGATGCTCGTGCTGAATTACAGCAGAATATTGGCGAGCTCTACAGTTTATCTGATAAGCACATTACTATAGGCAATGGTTCATCTGAAACCATTCAAGCCGCTGTTGCCATGTTGGCTGCTAAAGCAAATAAACTCGGTAAAAAAATTCAATTAGTCACCCCAGATCCAACATTCAATTATACAGAACTCTATTCTCTTCCATTGAATATAGCGATAACGAAAGTTCCTTTAAAAACCGATTTATCATTTGATTTAGAAAAAATGAAACAAGCCGCTGATAATTTTGACGGTTTATCCATGGTCTATATTTGTAATCCGAATAATCCGACGGCAATGATCACACCTTATAGGCAGCTTGATAAGTGGATGAGTAAAGAGTCTGACAACACATTTTTTATCGTTGATGAGGCTTATGCTGAATTTGTTGAAGACTCGGACTTTACAAGTGCTATTGAGTTAGTCAAAAAAGGCCAAAATAACTTGATTGTCACACGCACCTTCTCAAAAATTTTCGCCTTAGCAGGCTTAAGAGTCGGCTATGGGGTCGCAACTCCCGAAGTTATTGCTGCTGTAGATGCGTTTTTATCTATTGATAATACTAATACAGCAGGTGCGGTTGCTGCGATTGCATCACTGAAGGATAAATCATTTATTCAATACAGCCTAAAATCCAACAATATATCGAGAAAAATCGTAGAAAAAGCATTAAACGAAATCGGGCTAGAATATGCTCCATCACAGGCTAACTTTATTTTCCATAAGGTTAAAGGGGACGTAAAAACCTATCAACAACGTATGGCTGATGCGCATGTCATGGTAGGTCGTGAATTTCCACCCGCGGTTGGCTGGAATAGATTAACGCTAGGAACCCCCGAGGAAATGCAGCAATTTGTTGTGATACTAAAACAATTCCATGAAAAAGGATGGGTATAAATTAAGTTAAATCCAAAAAGAGCAGCTCAAGCCGCTCTTTTTGTTAAAATGGCCCCTTAAATATAAAAAAGGCCCCCGCAAAAATAAGAATAAAACCTATCAAATGGTTAATTGTAAAACTTTCACCTAAATACAATACGGAGAAAAGAACAAAAACACAGAGTGTTATCACCTCTTGCATTGTTTTCAATTCAGCTGCACTGTAGTACTGATGCCCTAACCGGTTAGCTGGCACTGCAAAACAGTATTCAACCAATGCAATTAACCAGCTAAAGAAAATAACAATATACAGTGGCTTTGTTGTGAATTTTAAATGCCCATACCAAGCAAACATCATAAATACATTTGAAACAACAAGTAATAATACTGGGTAGAATTTAGTTAACATGCTGATTTAATAGTCAAATAACAAGAAATCGATATTATGGAATTAGAGGTAACACATTCCAATGTGCTCCGACAAATCCCGTCACTTTTCATATCATAAATTTAAACGTATTTAGCAATCATTACGAGGTAATAATGAATATTAAATATGAATTAATGACACAATCAGATTGTCATGCTGTAGCTCAATTATTGCAATCTAATTCTGAATCCCAGCAAGGTGGGTTACTCGGTGAATATCCTCAAGCCAAAGTTAACGCAATGTTTGCAGGAAGTCTAACCACCATTATTGGTCGGGATGGAAATAAAATTGTCGCGGTCGTATTTAGCTTTGACTCTCACTCTTTATCTTTACCACCTATAGCTCATTTTATTATTAAACAACATACAAACATTATACAAGGTAACTGGCTTTATGGCCCTGTTTGTATTGATAATGATCATAGGGGAAAAAATATTCTCAAGACTCTTTTTGATGAAATTTGTTCTTACAATCAAGGAAAGCCCGTTGCTTTTATCAATGCGGATAATCTTAGGTCTCTTTTCGCACATAAAAAAATAGGCATGAGTAATGTCACTGATTTTGAATTTGATGGCACAACATATCATCTAATGGTCGGAAACTAAAAATGTACCAATAAGTACATTTTTAGTTTCAACTTGCTTATTTTTTGCTACACTGTGACAAATTATTGTATACAGAGGTACATTTATGACCGATTACACGAGTGCAAATCAAAAGGCATGGGATAAACAAGCAGAATCCCAACTTGCTTGGTCAAAACCTGTTGATTCCAAAACTATCCATGAAGCCAAGCAAGGTAAATGGCAGGTTCATTTAACGCCAACGCCTGTTGATGCAGCTTGGCTAGGCGATATAAAAGATAAAAAAATTCTCTGCTTAGCGTCAGCGGGTGGGCAACAAGCCCCGGTACTCGCAGCTGCGGGCGCAAATGTGACTGTGTTTGATTTTTCTCAGAAACAACTTGAGCAAGACAAAATGGTAGCAGAAAGGGATGATTTAACATTAGAGACTGTTCAAGGTGACATGCGCTCATTACACATGTTTGCGGATGCAACCTTTGACATTATATTCCACCCTATTTCTAATTTATATATTCCAGATGTTAACCCTGTCTGGCAAGAATGCCACCGTGTGTTAAAAACCAATGGGCGCCTATTATCCAGCTTTTATAACCCAATTCTTTTTATTGGCAAACGAGATAAACACTATGACGAGCAAGGCATAATAAAACCAAGTTATACGATGCCATACTCCGAGCTATCCACTTTATCAGCAGAGCAAATAGCACAGAAACAGGAAAGACAAGAAGCTTTTGTATTTGGTCACTCACTGACAGACTTAATAGGTGGGCAAATAAAAGCAGGCTTTTCTATCACAGGTTTTAAAGAAGATTGGCAACCTAATCCACGATTCGTTATTGATAATTATCTACCAACATTCCTAACGACAATGGCAATTAAAACCAATTAATTATTAACGCTCGTTGTGTTAACCACTCAACGAGCGATCATTAACTTAGCTTCTTTTACAGTACCTATCCCATACAGCTTCAAATTGTTCTGCTGGGATAATATCATCAGTTTTTTCCACAAAAGGAATGGATATCATTACCTTACCAGCTCTATTTTTATGAAGCCTAATGATAAATCTTTTATAGCCATGAGGTAATTCATTTTCAAAGCCAAAGACTTCACCGCAATAATAACCCGTTTCATCCCCTTCTTCACTTTTCGCCAATACATAATATTGAACATTTTTATAATTAGCTGCTGATGGGTAAGCAAGAAAATCTTCAACAGAGCTTTTAACCCGACTCTCTGTATCTAATTCAGGATCAAGTGAAACTTCAGTCATAATTCCTGCAATATATGCGCACCCAGCTACTAACAGTAACACCAAGGCTCTTAATAACATTTTAATGATACAGCTCAATAGAAAACACTGGTTATCATTATAGTTAATAATTAATTTTTTGCGACTCTACCCAAGTGTACTTAAGCCGTCAGCTTATCGCACTTCTTTAGTTTTCATTATAGTTTGCAGTTAATTATGTCTCCCAATGTTATCTATTGAGTGAGTTGCCATATATAAACTAATATTGCCGCTGTTATTATCCAAATAACAGTTGCAACACTTAAACTTCCCCAAACTGTGATTTTTGTTGCTAATAAATATACTGTTAATAAATACATTGCATAAGGAATGAGAGACCACAACCCAAACAGTGCAGTTTTTCTTAGAGCTTCCGCTCCTTGCTCTTGTACAACAATAACATGTGCAATTAATGCGAATGTAGGAAAAAGAGGAACTAATCCTGCAATGTAGTAAATTTTACTACGCGAAAATAGTGCAATAACCAACACAGCTAAAGCACCTAAAAGGCATTTAAAGAGTAAAGAAAACATACCGCACTCAATAATTAAATTTTAAACATGGACTATTATTATCACAAATAATCCGTAAGTTAACTGTATTGTCGCTGTCAATGTACAACTACAGTGTCCTTTTCCCACCTTGAATCAGTAAAAACACCTAATTAACTTCAATTTTATGAGCTAAGTCAAATTGTTGGATATAAAGTATCCAGAAATAGTGCCGATACATTTATTCAGTCCCTACGCCTGATGCTTTCGCGTGACTACATATAACTTTTTAGCTATCGGACAGCTTCGATTTGCTCATGGTTAATCACGTTATGTTTAGAAGTCGTATTTAGTATGTGTGAAACATACTATTCGATGGTATGAAAGGAAATAATCAATGATGTCTGGTAATTTAAAAAAAATTAATTTTAGTTCAACTAAGTTCTCTTTTTCTGGTTTTAAGACAACAACTCTAGTCTGGTTTATTTCAGGCCTACTTATCGCCCTTCTTCTTTCAACTTGTTGGTTTTTCTTTAGTTCTTTAAAACAATATCAAGAGACATTAACCAAACTCGATACTATCTATAACGAACAAACTCAACTAAACAATACATGGCAGTCTTTATTACAAGCAAGAAATACATTAAATCGTGCTAGCTCTCGCCATTTATTAGTTATCAATAAGATGAAAACATCAAATACTGACATAGATAGTCTCATCGCGTTTTATCATAAAAAAATAGCTGAAACGGGTAATTATTGGGATGCATTTACAACCGTTTCCATCTACAAAAATAGTGACCAATTTGCTGAGTTAGAAAAATCATATAACGCGTTATACGCTGCATTAAATGAGCTTTCCGTATTTTTAGTTCAAGGAAAAACATATGACTTTTTAAACCAGCCGACTCAGGGATTTCAGGACACATTTGAGAAAAACTACGTAAAATATCATCAACAATTAAATAGTAGCTATCATGATATTGCTCTCGCAAGTGAGCAACTGTATAAACAAAGTTTGATTGGCTTAATCGTTACTATCTCAATCGTTATCCTCGTAACTCTGTTCATTCGCTTTATTCTACAGCTTTTCTTTATTCGCCCACTGAACCAAGTTATTGATGGCATTGAAAAAGTTAGCCATGGCGTTTTATACCATAGCTTTGATAACAAAGGTTTATATGAAATCAAATTACTTAAACAGCATGTATCTAATATGCAAAGTAAACTGGTTGATATCGTCAAAAATATTTATGATAACACTCACCATATAAAAACTGAGCTTAATGATATCACTCAGATGAATCACGACCTTTCTACTCGAGCAGATCAACAAGCCGCTGCCATTGTTGAAACAGCAGCCAGCGTCGAAGAACTCGATTCCTCTTTTAAATTGAACACTGCTCACACTAATCAATCGTGCAAATTGATGTCAGAAACGAGTATAACAATTGATAAGAGTAATGAACTTATTTCTGATGTTGTTGAAAATATGGATGATATTGTCGATTTTTCGAAAGAAATTAGTAAAATTACTTCAACCATTGATAATATTGCGTTTCAAACTAATTTATTAGCATTGAATGCCGCTGTAGAGGCAGCTAGAGTGGGTGAACATGGCAAAGGATTTGCGGTCGTCGCAAATGAAGTCCGCGAATTATCAATTAGTTGCACTCAAGCATCCAAAGAAATCAAGCTATTAATTAATAATTCAAATGATAAAATTAATCACTGTTTCCAGTTAGCTGCAGATGCAAATGACAATATTGTTTCAATTGCACAAGATACATCTAATATCAATGAGATGATCCAAAGTGTTGCGCTTGCCTCAAATGAACAGACCCATGGCGTTAGCCAAATACACCTAGCAATCAATGAATTAGATAACACCACACAAGCGAATGCAACCATGACTCGTGAATTGCAATCGTCCTTAAGAGCTTTGGAGTCCCAATCAGATTTATTAGAGGCTATTATTTCTATTTTTCACATTGAACCCAAAAGTGAACATGAAATAGATAGTGATACTCCCCAAGAGGCTAAAACTAAAAAAGTAAAACAATCTATCTAGCAAAGTATAACATTTCATTTAGGGGGTTGACTTTCTTTGGTCACCTCCAACATTTTTATCTTTTCTCTATTACTCCCTCCACGTTATCAATTTTTATTACTATGTTTCATAGCCATTTAATACTTTTTAGCGTTTATCTGATATAACAGATTACAATTATTTCTATGAAATCTGAGTTCATGATGACAATAAAAATTACTGTTCTTGTCGATAATAATACCCTGATTGATAGTTATTTCTGCGGTGAACCTGGAGTCTGCTACTATATCGAGGCCGATGATAAAAAAATATTATTCGATACCGGCTATTCAGATATATTTATTGATAATGCACACATTTTACATATTGACCTTGCAAATATCACTGACTTGGTTCTTTCTCACGGTCACAACGACCATACATGGGGCTTAAGTCACTTAATCCAATATTTTGACCGTCGTAACATTGAAACACCTGAAACGAAGCATCTGGTATACCACCCGGATGCCTTAATTCCTAAAAAATTTCAATCTAAAGTCATCGGAACAAATACATCTAAAGATATTTTAGCGTCCTACTTCAATTTAATAGAAGTGACTAAGCCTTATTATCTTTCTGAAAACATCGTATTTTTAGGCCAAATTCCTAGAATTAATAGCTTTGAAGGAAAAGAGCCAATTGGTACAACCCTGGACTTCAATCATAATATCGTTGACGACTATGTATTTGATGATTCAGCACTTGCAATTAAAACGACGGAAGGCCTAATTGTCGTAACTGGTTGCTCTCATTCTGGAATTTGCAATATCACTGAATATGCAAAACATGTAACTGGAATAAATAACATTGTCACCGTGATAGGCGGATTTCATTTACAACAAGCTTCAAAAGAGGTTTTGGAACAGACGGGGAATTACTTTCACCAACAGGATTTAAAATTTATACACCCATGTCATTGTACAGATCTCAACGCAAAAATACATTTAGCAAAATATGCGCCCGTACAAGAAGTCGGTACTGGATTACAACTAATTTACCCAAGTTAAACACTGTATGTAATCAAGGTAAAATCTTGTTTCTTATTAGACTTTACCTAAATTAGTAATATTAAATACCTTACAAATAATGAAGGTTTAAGTTCTTGAGCCTAAATCTTCATCCTTACTACTGCCTTTAATCATTCTTGTCATTTCTTCGCAACGGATAATTTTCCCATCTTCTATTTGAAAACAGGCAAATACCTCAAATTCACTTATTGAGCCATCTTTTTTAGTTGCTTTTGCCAAATGTTGAGTATGAACACACCCATCTCCCTCAGCGATAGATTTAATAGTAATAACAATCGACTCAGTGGCCTGCTTCAATACCTGTAAGTGTGCAATAAACTCATTAAAATCAATTTGCTTTCCATCAACAACTTGGATGTATTTATCTGAAAAATATTGTCTAGCCACAGACAATGAACCTATGTCCTCACCCAATACTGCGTTTAGTGCTTGTGTAACCCTCTGTGAATTAGTCATATTTTATCCCTTATCATAAAAATATCATTTTTAATTGTTATGGGTGTATTATTTTGTATTTCAAGTCAAAATTGAATTTATTATCTTTTAAACTTCACATTTATATTATCTTTCGATGATTTATCATTTGTCCGTGATTTAATCTGAAAGATAGTGCTTAATTTTATGCATTTTATCCCTTTTTTATATCACGATAACTTTTTGGGTAAACAATCAAAACTTATTTCTTATTCATCAACTTTAGTTTAGTTTTATTGGTGTTTTCAATTAATTACTCATTAACTCACTTTATGCGTAATTGAATCCCCTATAAAAAATTTCACTTTTATGCTTACTCCGATTTGGATTAAGGCTTAAGAACTGGTATTATTTAGTGGTCTATCTAAGCAATAGGCGCCTTATAACAATAACTATAAATATACATTTCCATTAGATACCCCTGCTTGCAGGGGCTTTTTTTGTTACGCAATGATATGTAACGAAAAAGTCATTGCCAATAACCTATCCTAATTGCCAACCTTATATATCAATAAAGAATAACATCATATTTACTTTATTACACAATGGGTTATGCTAATGCCTTATTTGTACTGCTCATTAAATTTAAACCAATGAGTAAGGTACATTCGGAAAATTTAAGATATCTATTTAGAACTCGGAAAAATAAATGCCAATTAAAAATACTGGCTCAATTGAGCAAGATATTCTGGTGTATCTTGTCAATTCTTTCACACAAAATAACACTGGTGGTAACCCTGCAGGTATCGTCCTAAATCCGCCAGTACTCAGCACTTCACAAAAAATTGCTATTGCGCAACAAGTTGGTTTTTCAGAAACAGCATTTGTCTATAATGGTGAAGAGACTGATTTTAAAGTGGAGTTCTATACCACTGAAGGTGAAGTCGATTTCTGTGGTCATGCAACATTAGCGGTGTTTTTCACTTTAGCTTCACTTAAGCTAATTTCTTCTGGGTGTTACACCCAAAAAACCAAAGCCGGTATTCTAAGTGTATCTGTTAGCCCAAACAATATCGTTATGGAGCAGGCGCTACCAACCTTAAGAAATGGGCCTAATATCAATGAAGTTGCAACAGCTCTTGGCATAACGAGTGAAATTATTACTGAAACAGGCTTACCTACTATGATAGTTTCAACTGGGTTACCTGACATTATTATTCCAGTGAATACAGGCTATTTAGATTTACTGCAGCCTAATTATGAAGCAATAACGGAAATCAGCAGAGAATCAAATGCTATCGGCTTCCATGTGTTTGAGTTAAGTCATGCTCGCTCAACCACAGCGCATTGTCGAAATTTTGCACCGCTCTATGGGATCAATGAGGAATCGGCAACGGGCAGCGCTAGTGGAGCGCTTGGCTGCTATTTGGTCAATTATGTCTTACCGAATGAAACGCAATTTCTATTTGAGCAAGGCCGTGCGATGGGATGCCCCTCCTCGATTCATGTAACCATTAACTCACAAGCAAAAAATATCACTCAAGTGAAAGTTGGTGGCCAAGCAGCCATGATCGATACGCAAATGATACACATTTAACAAAGAATACAATATGTTCAGCTACATAAGTTATGATTTATTTAATAAAAAATAAGGCTAGCAAATGCAATATAATAGCCATGTTTTAATACCATTCCCTCGATTATTTATCATCGCTAAAAAGCTTAACTAACTAGTATAGAAACTTTTCCCAAGGATGGGATAGCCCTGCATATAATAAATGACTATGCCGTTAACCTATAACTATCTTCAATTAGTCCCTTAATTTCATCATCGGTAAGACTCCCTGGTATCTTTATCGTAATCCAATGCTCTTTATTCATATGATAAGCTGGATAAATATCATCCTTTAATCTCAATGAACCAATGAGCTCCGGTGGGGCTTTAAGGTTGACAATATTAACTATCTCTTCATTCTTATTTGGATCTAATTTACGAGATGAAATACGCATAATAACTGCAAACCATTTTGTATTGTTTTTTCGCCTAAAAACAATACAATCAGGGTACTTTGCCCACGGACTATCAGGATCCACACCATAATTATTCTGAATATAATCAATCAATTCACTACGGTTCATTTGATCATCCCATTTCAATAATAAACTTCAGTAATATCACCTAACCTCATTATTGTATGCCGTCTCATCGACCTTGTAACTCTTCTTCTAAAACTTTATTAGGCCATAAGAGTCAAGCGATGACCGATAAATATCATGATGATCGTAGGAAAAATTGGCAGGTTTAAGCTATAAAATAACAATTGTTTTGTAGAAGAGTTTTGCAGAAGAATTTTTCTAGACAATAAAAAACGGGAACTATTAAGTCCCCGTTATTAATAACACCATGTAATAAATTACATGTGTTTAATGATAGCGTCACTGAATCCACTACATTTCAGTAACTTAGCGCCTTCTAATTGACGTTCGAAGTCATAAGTTACTGTCTTAGCTTCGATTGCGCCTTCCATACCTTTAACGATTAGATCAGCTGCTTCAACCCAACCCATGTGACGTAACAGTATAATCAATATACAGGTAAGGCATTAGTGATGGCCTTTGAGTCACGAGGAAAGCTTCAAAATGTCCTATTCCATAGAGATCAGGGAAGTCATTATACTAGCTGACATTATCGGCAATTACTTTGGCGTTATCAGATAAAACAAAGTCTATCACGCAGAGGGAACTGCTGGGACAACAGCCCAATGGAGCGTTTTTTTCGTAGCTTGAAGACGGAATGGGTACCCATAACGGGTTACCGTGATGTAATCGAAGCGCACCAAAAGATTACTCATCATATTATTGGCTATTACAGCCAGATTAGGCCTAATCAATATAATGGCGGCTTAACTCCAAATGAGTCAGAACGACTATTTTGGAAAAACTCTAAAACCGTGGCCAAATTTTATTGACCACTTCAGAATTAGTTCAGACTAGGTGTTCTGTGCTGAGATATTAGGTTCATGATAACCATTCATAACACCACCATCATACATACTCTTGCATTTTTAATCTAAGCATGTGGTTTTTGTTAATTGTGGCACCCTGATACACAGAATATAGAAGTCTAATTAAAAAGATTACTGACGCAAGCCTACTGTCACCAGTGCTTTCTGCGATTCCATTTGCACCGAGCGACAAAATCACAAACACCAGACCAACAACTAACCATAGAACAAAAGCCCCCCACATTTTTCTATTAAGATAAACCCAAAATCCGAAGAAAAATGCAGTCCATGAAAAGCCATTTTTAACTACGACAGTACTATCACCTTTAGTAAACGTTATATACTTAAGATTATCGTTTATTGAATTATCCATAATTCTTTTATCACATAAGTTAAATTTTATCTGACAAGGTACAACAAAAATAACTTTATGTACATAACTACACATGTAACTCCGACCAAACGTAACAGCAAGTCTTATATTTGTTTTATGTATAAAAAAATCCCCGCGATTGCGAGGCCTTGAATTGGTTTAATGTGACTAGGTATAGAATGTCCGTTATTGGAAAACAATAAGCCAATTTCGGACAAGAATGAAAGCATACTGCAAATTTAATCATACGCCCTAATCATACACACTTAGTTATACTTATGTAATATATGCTACAAGCAAAACTTGCTAAAATGGAAAATCTGATTTAGCCAACTAAGAATTATCATTAACATTAAAATATGCTTTAGAGGTAAAAATGATTAAAAAATATATTTTTGCTTGCCTTGTTGCAAGCTCCTTATCTGCCTGTTCTGTGAGTCTAAGTAAAGCCCCTGAAGATTACACCGGTTCTGATGCTGCTAAAATAAGAGCAAAAAATTATCTATCAACCCTGGGGCTGGAGGTATATGAAAAATCAGGGGATTGTTATAAAAAGGTTGACAGTAGAAGCTTAGGTCCTGGTTTTAACATTGCAGGAATTAAATCTACATTCAACAAAAGACTACCTGATATGCTTCCTCCTTCAGAGGAGTTAAAGGGTCTTGATGCGCTTGAGTATAGGATAAAGGCTAACCAACGTCTAAGAGTAACTCTTACCAAGGAGACATTTAGAAATCAGTCAACGACAGAATATACAACCTATAAGCATGATTTTATACCAAAAGAAGGCCATGATTATGACCTGTATCCTCTTAATTCGGGGTATGGTGTAGGAGTGTTCGACCTTACCACACAAAAAGCAGCACCTGATACTTGGGATGGCGATAAAGAATGTGAATTTGAAAAAAACTGGTTTACTGGGGGTAAGAGTTACAAATAACGCAGCTAGATATAGTTTAAATCATTAGCCGAGTAGAATGTTAGATTTCGTCTTGCTTGGCTACATTTAACGCTTTTCTATTTAATTACGTTGCTAAATGCTTGTTCTGCTATGCCTTCCTCAATGAAACATTTACTGCTAAGTTTCTCATAGAATGGCTTCCAGTTTCTGCGCCATGTTCTTTCGTTGAGGCCTAGCACCAAATGTTTTATTACAGCAAACGCCACAGACGACGGTACACGGTTGAACTCCTGACCAGCACAGCAAGGGCAATCTTTATAAACTGGTGCTCCTTGTAATTCGGTCTGTACCTCATCTAATACCTTTCCCCGCCCTTTACAACGACAACGGTCGTGTCAATTGCCCTTTACCATTGCATGACTCACAAATAACCTTTTCAGTTTAGCAGAAAAGCAACATAAGTATTTAGGCAATGCGATGTTATTAGCTATCATTACTGGTCAACGACTCGCTGATATCTCAGCAATGAAATTTAGTGATATTTGGGATGACCACTTGCACGTAACACAAGAAAAAACAGGAAGTAAACTGGCTATTCCACTAGCATTAAGATCTGATGCGTTAAACATGTCGCTGAGAGATGTTGTTTCTAGATGTCGTGACCGTGTTCTCAGCCCATATCTAATCCATTATTTCCATACAACTTCTCAAGCAAATCGAGGTGACCAAGTCACTGCAAATACAATAACAACAAATTTCAAGAAGGCACGAAATAAAACTGATATTGATTGGGGTGAAGGAACACCAGCTTCATTTCATGAACAGAGATCTTTATCTGAAAGGCTGTATCGCGAACAAGGGATAAACACTAAAGATTTGCTGGGTCACAAGAACCAACAGCAAACCGATAGGTATAATGATGACCGGGGTAAGGATTGGCTAGTTGTTAACATTAATCATCCTTAACAAGCCAACCTTTATCAAATGATGCGTTTTCAAACTTTTTCATATGGCTAATAATATTAATCATGCATTCCTCCACTGTGTATTCATTAGCAATGATGGCATCCATATAAAATATAATTCTAAGCCATGATTTGAAATTTTGATCATCAAGAGTAGAAACTACAGGAGTTAAGCATCTAACAGTTGCTATTTCTCTTTCACAAAAATTTTTTAACTTATTTTCATCACTTTTTGACAATTGACTTCCCATAAAATAATTAATTAATAGATCTAGATATTTTTGATTTCTTTTATAATGTACCCCATATAAAAATTCATCTTTATCATTTGAATTTTTAGGATAATGTTTATTTATTTTAAGATCTTCTGGTAGATATATATCAATATGTCTTAGGAAAAAAATTAAAATTTCTCTTAGCCTTTTTTCAGAAACGATCTTTCTATTCATATCCTCCTTTTTTTGTATATAATCAATAAAATACAATATAACAATAAATTCAAGGCATACGCCCATAAGTTCAGGAAGAAGACCATCTGAGAAAAATGGAAATAAATTGTCATTAGATATTACATACGAATAAAAATATAAAAGCAGCAACACAAAAAAAATCACAACAAAACTAAATTTCATCTTATTTTTATTAAAAATCTTCACGGATTCGCCTATATTTTGATAATTCGTTTTGATAACTTTTTGATAACCATTTCAAATGTGATAATAAAAAACGGGAACTATTAAGTTCCCGTTATTAATTATACCACGTAATAAATTACATGTGTTTAATGATTGCGTCGCCGAATTCGCTACATTTCAGTAATTTAGCGCCTTCTAATTGACGTTCGAAGTCATACGTTACAGTCTTAGCTTCGATTGCGCCTTCCATACCTTTAACGATTAGGTCAGCCGCTTCAGTCCAGCCCATATGGCGTAGCATCATCTCAGCAGAGAGAATGATAGAGCCTGGGTTTACCTTGTCTTGGCCCGCATATTTTGGTGCAGTACCGTGCGTTGCTTCGAATAATGCACACTCAGAACCAATATTCGCACCTGGAGCAATACCGATACCACCAACTTGTGCTGCTAATGCATCAGAAATGTAGTCACCATTTAGGTTCATACACGCGATAACATCGTATTCAGCTGGGCGCAGCAGGATTTGTTGTAAGAAAGCATCTGCAATAACATCTTTAACAATGATATCTTTGCCTGTTTTAGGATTTTTAATTTTAACCCATGGGCCGCCATCTAATAATTCACCACCGAATTCCTCTTGTGCTAATTGGTATCCCCAATCTTTAAATGCACCTTCAGTGAATTTCATAATGTTACCTTTATGAACTAAAGTCACTGAATCACGGCCGTTATCAATAGCATATTCAATAGCTGCACGAACTAAACGCTTTGTACCTTCTTCAGAACAAGGCTTAATACCAATACCACAATCTTGTGGGAAACGGATTTTAGTCACACCCATTTCATCTTTCAGGAATTTAATAACTTTGTCTGCTTCTGCACTACCCGCTTTCCACTCAATACCTGCATAGATATCTTCAGAGTTTTCACGGAAAATAACCATATCCGTCAATTCAGGTTGTTTAACTGGGCTTGGAGTGCCTTTATAGTAGCGAACAGGACGTAAACAGATATACAGGTCAAGTTGTTGACGTAGTGCAACGTTCAGGGAACGAATACCACCACCAACAGGAGTTGTTAAAGGACCTTTAATTGAAACACGGTAATCACGGATTAAATCGAGGGTTTCTTCTGGTAACCAAACATCTTTACCATAAATTTGTGTAGATTTTTCACCGGTGTAAACTTCCATCCAAGAAATTTTGCGCTCACCGTTGTAGGCTTTTTTAACTGCCGCATCAACCACTTTTAACATTGCTGGTGTAACATCGATACCAATGCCGTCACCTTCGATATAAGGGATAATTGGGTTGTTCGGAACGTTTAGTTTGCCTTTTGCATCAATGGTAATTTTAGCGCCTTCTGCCGGAACTACTACTTTGCTTTCCATTAACCTCTCCTTTCACTTGCGTATTTTGCTTGTTAATTTTTTGTAAGAGACGTGTCAATACTACTTCAATCTGCGTCGAACGCCAATGATTACTCATCTAAGCTTCAATGCCGATCGCATTTAACGTGCTGTTTTATCTTGTAAGTTAATCGAATAACTCTTTATAAACACTTTTAAATCAATAAATTAATTTAAGTATTCTATTATTGAAAATAAATCAAACCGCGATGAAAAGTTGTCAAAGACTCATTTGAGCGAGTGACTTGATTTTGATTAAAGTACTTCCCTACAAAAAATAATATTAGCAAGTTAACTCAAATTAAAAATACGTTTTGCTCACACTATCACCATCCAAATAAACTCATATGTACTTATTTTTAAATAGAAAATTGTTTTTATTGATTTAAATGTTTTTAAAGTTGTTAATTAAATATTACATCGCCATGAAAAAATACCTCCTAGGATCCAACCGTTAAATCTCCTACACTAGATGCGGTAAATAACCACAAATTATAAATTCTTATTGAATGGCCATGAACAGACCGAACACGAAATCCGTTTCGAAGAAAAACCGCTACTCACCGAGGCCTACCGCTTTAAAACATAAAGCTAAACGGGTTTCGGTTAGTTCGCAAACATCAACTAAAGTCATTTTATTTAACAAACCCTTTGATGTTTTACCTCAATTTACTGATGAACAAGGCCGCGATACATTAAAAAAATATATTCCAATCACCGATGTATACGCAGCAGGACGCCTTGATAGGGACAGTGAGGGGCTTTTAATTTTAACCAATGATGGAAAGCTACAGGCGCGTTTAACACAACCACAGAAAAAAACAGGGAAAATATACTATGCTCAAGTAGAAGGGCTCCCTGATGACGAGGCGCTGCTAAAATTTCGGCAAGGGCTGGTGTTAAATGATGGTCCAACGCTCCCCGCAGGCATCGAGTTAGTTGGCGAACCAGAATGGTTATGGCCAAGAAACCCACCTATACGGGAACGCAAAAATATCCCGACCAGTTGGTTAAAAATCACCTTATATGAAGGACGTAATCGGCAAGTCCGTCGTATGACGGCAAATATAGGTTTTCCAACACTTAGGCTAATTCGCTATCAAATTGGTGAATTTAATTTGGGAAATCTTTCAGTTGGCGAATGGAAGGAGGTAACTGTTGTTTAAACCTAATGTGACTGTAGCAACTGTCGTGCATGCTCAAGGCAAGTTTTTAGTCGTGGAAGAGTGGATAAATAACAAACCCACGTGGAATCAACCTGCTGGGCATTTAGAAGCGAATGAGACTATTTTGCAGGCCGCTGAACGTGAGTTGCTGGAAGAAACTGGAATAAAAGCCACACCAACGCAATTAATTAAAATTCATCAATGGATTGCCCCAGATAAAACCCAGTTTATCCGCTTTTTATTCGCCGTAGAACTTGGTTCCCTTTGTGAAACACAACCACAAGACAGTGATATTAGCGAATGCCACTGGCTAACGGCCGAAGAAATTTTACATAGCAGCTGCTTACGCTCGCCATTAGTTGCTGAAAGTTTGCGCTGTTTTCTCACAGGAAAGCATTATCCTTTAGATATCTTAACGGCTTACGGTGATCATTACCTTTAAGCCCTTAACTTCTGCTTGGTGAAATCTTCACCAAGCAATAATATTCCCCTCTAACTCTGGTGTAATGCGGGAACAACATGCTAAAGTATGGGGCTTGATTTTTCCGCAGTGAGATATTTCCATGTCAAATAATAGTACCATGTCAGATAACAGCCAAAAAAAAGTCATCGTCGGGATGTCCGGTGGTGTTGACTCCTCTGTATCCGCTTACTTGCTACAGCAACAAGGGTATCAGGTTGCTGGTCTGTTTATGAAGAACTGGGAAGAAGATGACGACACAGAATATTGCTCGGCTGCGGCTGATCTTGCTGATGCGCAAGCCGTGTGTGACAAACTGGGTATTGAACTTCATACCATTAATTTCGCTGCTGAGTACTGGGACAATGTTTTCGAACATTTTTTAACTGAATATAAAGCAGGTCGCACACCAAACCCAGATATCCTCTGCAACAAAGAAATCAAGTTTAAAGCTTTCTTAGAGTTTGCTGCTGAAGACTTAGGCGCAGATTACATCGCCACTGGTCACTATGTTCGCCGCCGCGATGTTGACGGAAAAAGCCAGTTATTACGCGGTTTAGATGGCAATAAAGACCAAAGCTATTTTTTATATACATTAAGCCATGAACAAGTTGCTAAAAGTCTGTTCCCTGTTGGCGAACTGGAAAAACCTGAAGTTCGTCGCATCGCAGAGGAAATTGGCCTAATTACTGCGAAGAAAAAAGATTCAACTGGCATCTGTTTTATTGGCGAGCGTAAATTTCGCGACTTTTTAGGCCGCTACTTACCCGCTCAACCCGGCCCTATTGTGACTGTCGATGGCGAAACCATTGGCCAACATGAAGGTTTGATGTACCACACTTTAGGTCAACGTAAAGGTTTAGGTATCGGCGGTACAAAAGAGGGGTCTGAAGAACCTTGGTATGTTGTCGATAAAGACGTTGAAAACAATATTCTTATCGTTGCGCAAGGCCATGAACACCCTCGTTTAATGTCTGTTGGGTTAATTGCCCAGCAGTTACATTGGGTTGACCGAAAAACAATGACTGAGCCGCTACGTTGCGTTGTAAAAACACGTTATCGCCAAGCGGATATTCCTTGTACTATTACCCCACTGAGTGATGAACGCATTGAAGTCGCTTTTGATTACCCAGTTGCGGCTGTCACTCCAGGTCAATCTGCTGTATTTTATATCGATGAAGTTTGTCTCGGTGGCGGTATTATTGAAGCCCGTATTCAGGAGTAAATGTGGCAAAAAACTATTATGACATTACGCTTGCTTTAGCGGGTATCTGCCAAGCAAGCGCAATGGTTCAAAAACTTGCACATGAAGGTGTTTGTCTTGAGAAAGACACTGAAACCATGGTCAATTGCCTCACCAATATGAATCCAAAATCCACTTTGGATGTCTTTGGTAATGATACCGAAAATTTAAAAACGGGACTCAGTGCCCTGTTAGGCATGTTAACAGGCGGCAACAGTGGTTTATCCGCTGAAATGACACGCTATATGTTAAGTATTATGGCACTCGAGCGTCGTCTCAATAAAAACCAAGAAGCGATGAACCAACTTGGCCAACGTATTGAGCAATTCGAACGCCAAGCTGATTATTTTGAGCCACTTTCTGAAGGTGTATTTAACGCGCTTGCGGGTATTTACGTGGACGTAGTCAGCCCTGCGGGACCTCGAATTCAAGTCACGGGCTCCCCTGATATTCTAAAGAATACGTTAGTTCAAGCAAAAGTTAGAGCCACTTTACTCGCAGGTATTCGCTGCGCGGTGCTTTGGCAACAAGTTGGCGGAAGTCGTATCCAACTCATGTTCTCTCGCAGTCGTCTGGCTAATCAGGCGAAAGATATTTTGTCTCACCTTTAAATCTGGAGTTGCTACCAATGGAATTATCCTCACTGACCGCTGTATCCCCGATTGACGGCCGTTACGGTGATAAAGTCAGCACTTTACGCACTATTTTTAGTGAGTTTGGTTTACTGAAATTTCGCGTGCAAGTTGAAGTTCGCTGGCTACAAAAACTGGCTGCAACCGCTCAAATCAAAGAAGTTCCTTCATTTGATGCTGACGCAATCGCTTACTTAGATGAAATTGTCGCGAACTTCGGTGAAAAAGATGCAATGCGTATCAAAGAAATTGAACGCACAACCAACCATGATGTGAAGGCCGTAGAATACTTCCTAAAAGAAAAAGTGGCAAACATCCCTGCTCTTCATGCCGTTTCTGAATTTATTCACTTCGCTTGTACTTCAGAAGACATCAATAACCTTTCGCATGCATTGATGCTGAAAACCGCTCGCGAAGAAGTATTACTGCCACAATGGCGTCAAATTATTGATAAAATCAAAACAATGGCTCATGAGTACCGCAATTTGCCGTTACTATCACGTACTCACGGCCAACCTGCAACGCCTTCCACCATTGGTAAAGAGTTTGCCAACGTTGCTTATCGTTTGGAACGCCAATTCCGCCAGCTACAACAGGTTGAAATTTTAGGTAAAATCAATGGTGCAGTTGGTAACTATAATGCACATATGGTCGCTTACCCTGAAGTGAATTGGCACGAATTTAGCGAAACCTTCGTTACGTCTTTAGGCATTCAATGGAACCCATTCACCACACAAATTGAACCTCATGACTATATTGCTGAGTTATTTGATTGTGTCGCTCGTTTTAACACTATCGTGTTAGATTTCGACCGTGATATTTGGGGCTATATCGCATTAAATCACTTCAAACAAAAAACAATCGCTGGTGAAATTGGTTCTTCCACTATGCCACACAAAGTAAACCCGATTGATTTTGAAAACTCTGAAGGTAACTTAGGGTTAGCAAATGCCGTCTTAGGCCATTTAGCAAGCAAACTTCCAGTTTCTCGCTGGCAGCGTGACTTAACGGACTCGACAGTATTACGTAATCTCGGTGTCGGCTTAGGTTATGCATTGATTGCTTATCAATCAACCATGAAAGGCCTAAACAAATTAGAAGTTAATGAACAGCATTTACTGGATGAATTAGACCAAAACTGGGAAGTACTAGCTGAGCCGATTCAAACTGTAATGCGCCGTTATGGCATTGAAAAACCATATGAAAAACTCAAAGAATTGACCCGTGGCAAACGCGTTACCGCCGAAGGGATGAAACAATTCATTGATAGTTTAGAATTGCCAGAGCATGAAAAAGCACGTTTGAAAGAGATGACACCGGCTAACTACATCGGTTACGCTGTCACTTTTATTGACGAGCTAAAATAGCCTCGATAGTGTCAAATTGGGCGGCTTCTAAGTCGCCTTTTTTAATTACCATTCTGAATTCCCCGTTCTATCCCTCATGCTAAATTATCTAGAGATAAATATAGATAAACTATTTTTTAGGTTCGTTTGATTTATATTTACTTAATCCCTTGTCGTTGTTCAGAACTCTTTTTACCATAGCGTATCTAGTGCTACTATCTGATAAATTGTAGCTATCTCTTTTCAATATGAGGGTTTCCGATGCGTATTCTTATTGTCGAAGATAATGCATTACTTCGTCACCATTTAACCGTACAGCTTAAAGAGCTTGGTCATCAGGTTGACTCCGCTGAAGATGCAAAAGAAGCTGACTACTTTTTACACGAAAGTTGCCCAGATATCGCAGTAGTTGATTTGGGCTTACCTGATGAAGACGGGCTTTCCATGATAAAACGCTGGCGTGGCGAGCACGTCAATATTCCACTTTTAGTACTGACGGCTCGGGAAAGTTGGCAAGAAAAAGTACAAGCGCTAAACAGTGGTGCAGATGACTACGTGACGAAACCTTTCCAACTAGAAGAGCTGGTCGCCCGTATGCAAGCTTTAATGCGCAGAAATAGCGGTCTCGCGTCACAAGTACTCGAATTAGGCAATTTCGTTATTGACCTCTCACGTAAAGAATTTACAGTTAACGGTGAAACCGTCAAATTAACTGCTTTTGAGTACACCATCATTGAAACACTGCTTCGCAACAATGGGAAAGTAGTTAGCAAAGACTCGTTAATGCGCCAGCTTTATCCAGATGCCGAACTTAGAGAAAGTCATACTATCGATGTTTTAATGGGCCGATTACGCAAAAAAATTCAACAATTCCATAGTGATGATGTGATTGTCACTGTACGTGGCCAAGGCTATCGTTTTGATGTGAATGGCTAATATGAAGCTACGTAAATTTAAGTTCAAGCCCCTTTCGCTACGAGCGCGTTTTCTCTGTGCAACGTCAGCCGTGATCTTGGCGCTCTCTTTGTCTTACGGTATCGTAGCAATTTTGGGGTATCTAATTAGTTTCGATAAAACAACTTACACCCTATTACGTAGCCAAAGTAACTTAATTTACAGCCTAGCCCAATGGCAAAATAATAAAATTGATATTCGTGTTCCACCAAATTTCACGTTAAATAACCCTACTTTGGTTATTATTTATGATGAACAAGGTCTCGTATTATGGCGCCAACGGGATGTACCTAGCGTTGAACGGCTGATCCGTAATGATTGGCTAAAAAAAGAGGGCTTATATGAAATTGATACGGACATTCGTGAAACTCGCCAACTCCTAGACGACAACCCCGAGTTCAACACAAAATTAGACGACATGGGTAATGACGACGAACCGCTTACTCACTCCGTGTCCGTTAACCAATATGCAGCAAGCGAAAACCTGCCGCCTCTCACCATTGTCGTTGTTGATACCCTACCACAAGACTTACAAAATACCGGGTTAGTTTGGGAGTGGTTTGGTTACGTTTTACTGGCTAACTTAATTTTAGTCATCCCTTTATTATGGTTGGCCGCTTATTGGAGCCTACGGCCAATTAAATCATTAGTATCACAACTCAGTAGCCTAGAAAAAGGTGAACGGGATGCACTGGACGAGAACCCACCGTATGAGCTTCGCGGCCTAGTACGCAACCTTAATATTTTGTTAACGAATGAACGAAAGCGCTACAGTAAATATCGCACCACACTTTCTGATTTAACACACAGTTTAAAAACGCCGTTAGCTGTTTTACAGTCGACATTACGCCTGCTTCGCTCAGGCAAACAAATGAATATTGAACAAGCTGAACCTATCATGCTTGAACAAATTGGCCGTATTTCTCAGCAGGTTGGTTATTACTTGCACCGCGCATCAACGCAAGGTGATGAAAACATGATGCTACGTGAAATTTCATCTGTTCCATCAATATTAGACAGCCTTGCAAGTGCTCTACATAAAGTTTACCAGCACAAAGGGGTTTCTATTACGGTTAATGTTTCTCCTGAAATAACCTGGCTAGGTCAACCTAATGACTTCATGGAAGTAATGGGCAATATTATGGAAAATGCGTGTAAATATTGCCTTGAATTTGTCGAGGTTAGCGCTATTACGGGAGCTGATAGCTTAACATTAATTGTTGATGATGATGGTCCTGGAGTACCTGAAAGCAAACGTAGCTTAATTTTTGTTCGAGGGCAACGTGCAGATACGCTTCGTCCAGGCCAAGGTTTAGGCTTATCCATTGCCGTGGATATTATCGACCAATATGACGGGGAGATCACAATTAGTGACAGCCCTCTTGGCGGTGCTCGTTTATCCGTCACATTTAGGCAGCAATCTATGATTGAAGATAGTTAATCTGTGATATGTGTCCGTTTGCCCCCTATTTTACAAAGCATTTCCGGTATACTATTTGTGAAGTGTTTTATGAAAAGTCGTTTAGGGTGGCTAACTTGTTTACGCCCAAGATAAACCGTCACCCCATGTTTCTCATAAAGTTTATTTAGCATCATGCCATTCTATATAGGTCATTTTTCAGTATTAAGGCCGGGTATATTGCAATAAACAGATTAGCAATATTTAGCAGCTCCAAGGGACAATAAGATGGATTACAAACTAAATCTCGACTGGCAAAGTTTTCTCGACAGTCACTGGCAAAAGCGCCCATTGCTTATTAAAAAAGGGTTTGCGAATTTTATTGATCCTATCTCACCTGACGAACTTGCCGGTTTGGCAATGGAAGATGAGGTTGATAGCCGTTTGGTTAGCCATAAAGAAGGAATTTGGCAAGTTGGTCATGGCCCATTTGAAAGCTATGACCACCTCGGTGAAGAAAATTGGTCTATTTTAGTTCAGGCTGTTGACCATTGGCATCACCCAAGCTCTGCGTTGATGAAACCATTCCGTGTGCTTTCAGACTGGCGAATGGACGATTTAATGATCTCCTACTCAGTTCCCGGTGGTGGTGTAGGCCCTCACTTAGACCAATACGATGTGTTTATTATTCAAGGTGAAGGCCGCCGACATTGGCGAGTGGGAGAAAAAATCCCAATGAAACAACACTGCCCACATCCTGACTTACTGCAAGTGCAACCCTTTGATGCCATCATTGATGAAGAGATGGAACCTGGCGATATTCTCTATATCCCACCAGGGTTTCCACATGAAGGCTACGCCATTGAACCTTCATTAAATTACTCAGTTGGCTTTCGTGCACCAAATACTCGTGAATTAATCAGTAGCTTTGCCGATCACTTAATTTCTAACGATTTAGGTAGTTACCGTTATAGTGACCCAGATTTATCATTTCGTGATAACCCTGCAGAGATTTTACAAGGCGAGCAAATTAAGCTACGTGAGATGATGGGATCACTCATTAATGACCCTGAACTATTTCGTAAATGGCTAGGTGAGTTTATCTCCCAATCACGCCACGAGTTAGACATTGCGCCACCTGAGCCGCCTTATGAGCAAGAAGAAATCTATGATTTACTAAAAACTCAGCAAGAAACCTTATACAAATTAAATGGTCTCAGAGCATTACGTGTTGGCGACCAATTTTTTGTGAATGGAGAATGCTTAGAAACTGAGTGTTATGAAGCCGCGGATAGCTTATGTCGCTATGATGCTGTTAATAGCCAACTTTTAGCTGACGCCATTGATGACGTTAATTTTATCGCACTGCTTACCGCACTCGTCAATAATGGTTACTGGTATTTTGATGATTAGTCGGTACCTATAATATTACATTTGTATTTTATGAAAGGCTCATTAAATATGGGCCTTTTCTTCAAAATAATCTTATTAGTATTATATAACATCTCTCTCCTCCCCATTAATAAAAACCGCTGACTGTAATTAAAATACCTTTATTAATAACTAAATTATTTATTTTAATATGTATTTCATTCCCCGGCCATATACTCCAATTATGAGTCTTACTTACCCATAAGCACGCAAAGATAAAGGACTTTATTTGATTCGATTCTAAACTCTTTTACTTCAATATCGCCAATTTTACCCAGCGTTAATTGCTTCTTTTAAAGATGATAACAACATGAACATAGAAACACTTTTGGCTTTATCATTGTTTTCCTTTGTGACATCCATAACGCCAGGACCCAATAATATTATGTTACTTGCTTCAGGCATTAATTTTGGATTTAGGAAAACATTGCCGCATTCATTTGGGGTATCAATCGGTTTTCTTATTATGCTCGTTGCAGTAGGGCTAGGAGTAGGCACATTGATCCAATCATCCCCTATGGTTTATTCGATATTAAAATATTTTGGAATTATTTATTTGTTCTGGCTTGCATGGAAAACGACTATTAGCCACTCAATTGCACAGACAAATAACCAAGAAATTAAACCACTAACTTTCTTAGAAGCGGCACTATTTCAATGGATAAACCCTAAAGCATGGATGATGGCGGTCTCTGGAATGGCGATGTATACCAATACAACTGCGCCCTATTTATCAATGTTGCAGGTCGCTATCATATTTGCAGCTATCAATTGGCCATGTGTTGCTATCTGGGCTATGTTTGGAAGTAAATTAAGAGAAAGGCTAAAACAACCTAAGACATTAAAGCGATTTAACTTAGTCATGGGAGTTTTACTGGCGCTTAGTGGTATTTCTGTATTATTTCAATAACAACAGTAAGAGTGCTTATTGTTATAAGCACCCTTACTTCTCAAAAAATATCACGATTGCCGTGCGTGAATAGCCGTTAGCTCCGCAATACGCATGATCACACTAACAGCCTGCTCCATACCTTCTTGTGTTATAAATTCGTGTTTACTATGGAAATTATAACCACCTGTAAAAATATTTGGGCACGGTAAGCCGCGATGTGAAAGCTGAGCACCGTCGGTACCACCACGAACAGGTTGAATAACGGGCTCAATGCCACAATCAAGCATTGCTTGTTTCGCTAATTCAATAACATGTGGGTACTTCATGACCTCTTTATGCATGTTATAATAGGTATCATCAAGCGTCAGTTCGATATAACAGCTTGGATGTAGCCCTTCGCCAACTTTTTCAGCAATTCGAATGATATTTTTCTTCCTAGCTTCAAAGCCTGCTAAGTCAAAATCACGAATAATATAATTCAACTCGGCCTTTTCTACTGTCCCTTTTAACGATGTTAAATGATAAAACCCTTCATATCCCTCTGTATTTTCAGGTGTTTCATCAGGAGGTAACATCGAGTGAATACGATTCGCTAAACCTAATGCATTAACCATCACCCCTTTGGCTGTACCTGGATGGGTGTTATTACCGACAATTTTAATCGAAACATTGGCCGCATTAAAATTTTCATACTCTAATTCACCAACACCACCACCATCGACGGTATAGGCCCACAATGCATCAAATTGTTTAAAATCGATATGGCGAGCCCCGCGTCCTATCTCTTCATCAGGTGTAAATGCAAGACAGATTTTACCATGCGGAATATTCTTTTCCTTTAAGCGTACTAATGCTGTAATGATTTCTGCAATACCCGCTTTGTCATCGGCACCGAGTAAAGTTTTACCATCGGTCATGATCAGGGTTTTACCAATCATTTCATGGAGTACCGGAAACATCACAGGGGATAGCACTTCATCACCAATGCCTAACGCAATATCCCCTCCTCGATAATTTTCGAGTATTTGTGGACTCACGTTTTTACCTGAGAAATCAGGCGCTGTGTCTAAATGTGAAATAAAACCAATCGTTGGAACATCCCAACTAACATTTGATGGCAAATAGGCCATCACGCAACCTTGGTCGCTTAGTGTTATTTTTTCAAAACCTAATTCGTTCAGCTCATTAACTAATGCACGGGCAAACTTTAACTGTCCCGCACTGCTCGGTACTGTTTTTGCGTTTAGTTTTGACTGTGTGTCGAAAGCGGTATATTCAAAAAACCGCTCTAAGAGTTTGTCCATACCCTTCCCCCTAAAATATTAATGCTCATATTATGGGAAAGATCACAGATTCAATTATTGTCTCAAATCAGCTTTCCTGTTAATGCTCACTATTTTTATGATAAATCTTTAATAAAATTTATTTTTCAGCCTATTTTTTTATTGATTAACTATTATAGTCACAATCAGCACATATAATTAATAAAGCTAATAATCAAATTATATTAATTAGTAGGTTGTTCGTTATTTGTTACCTAAAAACACTCCATTTGGTTAACTTTCACTCACCCACAACACAGATCATCAATTATTAAATTGAAATAGTGTGCTATATATGATGTCTAATTTTTTATTTATTAGCTAATTAATAAACAAAACGAAATTTTACTCGTTAATAGGAATGTTCATGTCAAAAACATGTTTAATTTATGGTGTCAGCAAAGGCTTAGGCAAGGCATTAGTCGAAGGATTTCCTGAAAAAGTAGACCATATTTATGGTGTTTCCCGCTCAAAACCCCCTTTTGAACAAACTAATTTTACGTGGATCCCTGCTGATTTAAATGACATTAATAGTGCAAATGCCATTAAGCATGTTATTCAAAATCAACCTATTCATACTTTAATTTATAACGTTGGCATATGGGAAAAACTGGCGTTTAATGAGGAGTACCAATTTGAATCGACTGATGACATAGAGTTACTCAATATGGTTCAAACCAATATAAGCGCTTGTTTATTAAACTTAAAAGCGCTTTTACCTAATTTGCGCCTAGCAAAAAACAGTAAGATTATATTGATTGGTTCCACATGGGGTTTAGATAATCATAATGGCAAGGAAGTCACCTTTTCTGCCACCAAATATGCCCTCAGAGGAATAGCTCAGTCATTAAGAGAAACTCTGCGAGAAGATAAAATAGCAATATCAGTCATAAACTTAGGTTATCTAGCAACTGAGTTCCCATTAACTGTTTCTGTCGATGAAGTCATTGAAAGAAGTGATGGGCAATTAATCCCATTACAAGATGTTGTCAATGCCGTACGCTTTATCGCCAATACCAGCAATGCAACTTGCGTCAAAGAGATTACAATGCCCGCTATGATGGATACGAATGTCTAATCTATAAGAGAAAACAATGTGTTTTCCCTTATATTGCCATATATTGAAAGCTTATTGCGTGGTATTCGTTGTCTGTAACTCAGTAATAAGCTTATTAATATATTCAACAACGACTTTGCTAGCTAAACCATAGTGTTTTTCATCGAACTCACTTTCCACTTGGCTAGGCTCTAAATTAAGTTCTACCGTATGGGCCCCATGTAATTTTGCCTCATGGACAAAACCTGCAGCAGGGTAAACATGGCCAGACGTCCCAATAGAAATAAAAATAGTCGCCGATTCAATGGATTGATAAATATAATCCATGCCAATTGGCATTTCACCAAACCAAACAATGTGAGGTCTTAGCGGTTGAGGAAATTGACAACAATGACAACGATCATCCGTGGATAAATCCCCTTTCCACTCCAATACTTGATTTGACCAATTACAGCGAACTTTTAATAGCTCTCCATGCATATGGATAACCCGCTGACTCCCCGCTCTTTCATGCAAATTATCTATATTTTGCGTAATTAACAAAAAGCGGTCACCAAAAAGTTCTTCAAGCTGTGCAAGTGCATAGTGAGCAGCGTTAGGCTTAATATTTTCTTGCTGTAACTGCCGACGCCGCTCATTATAAAAACGTTGTACTAATTCAGGATCACGCTCGAAACCTTCAGGAGTAGCGACATCTTCAACGCGATGCTCCTCCCATAACCCATCCGCAGAACGGAATGTTTGGATCCCTGATTCAGCTGAAATTCCAGCCCCCGTCAAAACGACGATATTGACATTTTTCATGTTATCCAATCTATTATCTATATAAAAAGACCTGTTACGAAGTCGCTGGCGGCGTATACATTTATTCTTACGAGCTTTTTTTAACCTATAACGAAATCGCAACATCAAAGCTTCCTTTCATCCATATAACCAATAAATTTATACCGTATTAAATATTAATTGTTTTCTATCATGTCATTACGACATGAATTTATAAACCTTGATTGTTTGAAATTATTTAAAACAATCAAGCTCAAGTGTGTATTTTATTGGCATATTAACCATTTCCTTACCATAACTGATGACATTATCTAAATGTTAACATACTAAAACGCATCATCATGCTGAATGCAAATAAAAATATCTAAGGTATCGATTTTGTCACTTTTTGTTCATGAAAATGACATCATATCTTCATAAATACGCCATAAAACCGACACAATGGGAAAACAATAAAAAAACCTTTCTCGTTCACTCTGAGTGCAGTTAAAATACGCCTCGCAGATTTTACTGTGTTATTAACTCACCACTACAAGGGATTTCATGGAAAAGTTTTTTGAAAGAGCGATGTATGCTTCACGTTGGATTTTAGCGCCTATCTATTTTGGGCTTTCACTGACACTATTGGCTTTAACCATTAAGTTCTTTCAAGAGCTGTACCATATTTTGCCAAATATCTTTTCAATTCCTGAAGCCGACTTAATTTTGACGCTATTATCATTGATTGATATGGCATTAGTCGGTGGGTTATTGGTGATGGTGATGTTTTCAGGTTATGAGAACTTTGTTTCCCAAATGGATATTCCTGACAGCAGCGAAAAACTCGGCTGGCTTGGAAAAATGGACGCTTCATCATTAAAAAATAAAGTCGCGGCTTCCATTGTTGCAATTTCCTCAATTCACTTGTTAAAAATCTTCATGGACTTAAAAGGTGTCTCAAATGACAAACTAATGTGGTATGTCATTATCCATTTAACCTTTGTATTGTCTGCATTCGTTATGGGTTATCTAGATAAAATGACAAAAAAATAAACAGTAAAATTTATTTTCAAAGTGCCTAATCTCGACAGATAGGCACTTATCTGTTGGCTAATCTTATCTTTATTCCCCTCTTCATTTTCCGCGTTGTGTTACCATCACTGTCCTGAATACCAGTAGCAAGGATACTCAACATGAGCCAACATTTTGTCGGCAAATATGAAGCTGAGATTAAATTTCAATTACCAGACCCTGACACTTTTTTGTATAAAATAAGAGCCGACTTAGCTGAACCCTTTACGGAAAATAATACAGAAACAGATTATTTCTATGAAAACCCGCATTTACCACTGGCCGACAATAACGTCAGCATGTGTGTACGTGAAATGGTGCCATCAGGCATAACATTATGGATAGTTAAAGGCCCTGGGGTTTCTGAATGCAAAGCCATTAATATTGATGACTGCCGCCATGTACAAAACATGTTGACGACACTGGGATACCATTGCTACTTAACCACGACAAAGGTAAGAAGTATTTATTTTCTGAATGACATACACATTACAATTGACCATCTTAGTGGGATCGGTTGGTTTGCTGAGTTTGCCATCATGACTGATGAGCAAGATTTACTTGATAGTTTATATAAAAGGTTGATGGCGACGGCCAAAAAGTATGGATTTACAGAAGAAATGGTCGAAACTCGCAGCTATAGACACATGTTTTTAACTGCACAGTCATCAAATAAAGAGCCAATAAATTTTTAGCGCCATCCCCTAAAAATAATTAGCTCTTTACCCCTAATAACTATTGGCCACTCAGGATCCGTGCTGGGTCTAACTTACTCGCTCGGCGAGCCGGATACCAGCTGGCTAGCAGGCTTAATATAATGGTTGTAATTAAAACATAAACCACATCCATAACATGCAATTCAGAAGGTAAAAAATCAATAAAATAGACATCGCCGGATAAAATTGGATGGCCAACAATAGCCTCTATGACCTTGATCATTGACGTTAAATTTAATGATATGGCGACCCCAAGTACTGCGCCAATCAAAGAACCAACAAGGCCACCCAACAAACCATACCATAAGAAAATAGCGCGGATTTGCCTATCTTTTGCCCCTAAGGTTCGCAATACAGCGATATCACTACTTTTATCTTTAACGGCCATAACAAGCGTAGAAACAATATTAAAACAGGCAACACCGATGACTAAGATCATAGCTAAGTACATGATACTTCTAACCATTTGAATATCATTGTACATGTAGCCATAATCACCAATCCAACTTTTTACAACAACATGATGCATAGTTTTCAAACCTGCATCATAAACGACTTGATCGGCAATAAATGGGTCTGTGGCTTTGATTTCAAACCCTGTCACACCATCCCCATAGTCGAGGTATTCCTGTGCATCGGCGAGTGGAACAAGAGCCAATTGGTGATCTAGCAGGCCACTAAGTTTAAAAACCCCTGTCACCTGCACACGAATACGCTTAGGCTGCTGAATTTTTAAGCTAGCATCCGTATTTGGGATCATGATTGTCACCCAATCCCCAACCTTCACATTCAATGCATCAGCCACACCTTGGCCTAAAATAATCGATTGTTTACCCGCTTCAAAATGCTGCCAAGCGTCATTGAGAATAAACTGTGGTAATGCGCTGACTTGTGACTGAGTCTCTCGTGAAACTCCCATCACTTGGATTGCTTTTAAATTTGCGCCACGCTCAAGCAACCCAGTAAAATTGATGTAAGGGCTAACGCCTTCTACACCCGGTGTTTTCCGAATAACTTGTTCAGCAAATTCCAAATCTTTATAAGGAGGTTTAACTGCATATATTTGCCCATGGGGAACGACAGATAATACACGGTTATTTAATTCACGCTCAAAGCCGTTCATCGCGCTCAAACCGATAATGAGCACCGCAACCCCGAGAACAATACCCAACGTCGAAACTATCGAGACTAACGAGACCATCCCAGTTCGACGTCGGCCACGGCTGAAACGTAGCGCCGTGAGTAGTGAAAGAGGCAATTTAGACATTACCGAGCCCCCAAGGTAATTTCCTGCTGCAAATGCCCATCACGCATTTCCAATTGGCGAGATAACCGGCGAGCCAGTGTCATATCATGAGTGACCACTAAAAATGCGGTCCGCTGTGTTCGGTTTAATTCCCCCAGCAATTCAAAAATGGCGTCTGCATTACGTAAATCCAGATTACCTGTCGGCTCATCGGCTAAAACCAATGCTGGCTCATTCACTAACGCCCTTGCAATAGCAACACGCTGACGCTCTCCCCCTGATAATTCAGAAGGACGATGCCCTGCCCGATGTGCTAGCCCGACGGCTTCTAGCATTTCGGTCGCTTTCGAAAATGCTGTTTCTTTCGCAACCTTGCCAATTAATAAAGGCATCGCCACATTCTCTAGGGCGGTAAAATCCGGTAAAAGATGATGAAATTGGTAAATAAAACCTAAATCTTTATTACGAATAGCCGCACGTTCATCTGAGGATAATTGATTAATATGCTGCCCACGAAAAATGACATTCCCTTCTGATGGGGTATCTAGGCCACCCAGTAAATGTAATAAGGTACTTTTACCTGAACCAGAACTTCCCACAATGGCCATCATTTCCCCAAGCCCCATGGAGAAACTGACATTTTTCAACACTTGCGTCGACAATGTCCCTTCTTGATATGTTTTACTTAAATTTTCACAGACCAGAAGTGGTTGTTTATTCATAACGTAAAGCCTCAGCAGGTTGAACCGCTGCTGCACGCCAAGAAGGATAAAGCGTTGCCAGCAGAGAAATCAGCATTGCACTCAGTGCAATAATTAAAATACCAGAGTAATCAAGCACAATAGGTAAAGAGACACCTTTGGGTAATAAACCAATCAGCGGCATAATGATATTCAGTTGACTAGACAGTATTGTGCCTAATATTGTGCCGATGAGTGAGCCAATCACCCCCGCCCCTGCACCTTGGATCATAAATATCATTAAAATACGCCAACGTTTGAGACCAAGGGTTTTTAAAATAGCCACTTCACCTTGCTTTTCCATCACTAACAATGATAGCGAGGTAATAATGTTAAATGCCGCCACTGCGATAATTAAGCTGAGCAATAAGCCCATCATATTTTTTTCCATGCGAACGGCTTGGAAAAACTCCCCTTTACGCTCTCGCCAATCTTTCCACACTAAGCCGTCTGGTAACGTTTGCTGACTCAGAACGTCAACCTTTAAAGGTTCATCCAAATACAAACGCCACCCAGTAATGTGCCCTGTTGGATAACGTAGCATACGTGCAGCATCTTGCTGTGCGACAACCAATTCGCTCGTATCCGCTTCCCCATTCGTTTGGAAAATACCTGCGACGGTAAATAAACGCTGACTTGGAATACGCCCCATAGGTGTTAACTGACTCACCCCAGGAATAATTAAGCGAACTTCATCACCACGTTTTACGCCAAGCGTTTCAGCCAGTTTGTTTCCCAGAAAAACATTATAGCTGCCTTCTTTAAGGTCACTACGTTGCCCAACAACCAGTTTATCCAATAACAGCGAAGGTTCTTCGGGTTCAATCCCCCCCATGACACCAACGCCAACATTGGTTCGGCTTTGTAGTACCACATCAGATTGCACAATAGGTGCGACATGGCTAACACCGTTTAAATGCTGTAGATCGGTTATTGGATATTTTGCTGGGTCTATGTTCCCAGAGGCAGAGGTTAAAATTGCCTGCGGCATATAAGCAAGTATGCTATCTTGTAAAGATCGCTCGAACCCATTCATCACTGAAGTGACGGTTATCAATGCCGTCACCCCCAGTGTGATGCCAATAGCAGATAAACTGGAAACGAAACGCCCAAATTTATCTGCAGCGCGCCCACGTAAATAACGTAGGCCTATAAATAATGAGACAGATTGGTGCATGAAATCTATGATGCCCCTGTTGCCAAAGCGAAGTGTTCAGCGATAATAAAGGGTACGATTGATGAATGGAACCACTCGATGGTTTTTTTTCTGCTTTGGATGCCTTTTTGTCTGACTTTCAGACGAATTACGGGTTAAAACTGATTGTTTTGTTCCGAATTTTGTAGTTTAACTATTCATTGATTAACTTAACTATTTTTCGTACAAAATTTGGCTATGTTTGTGCTAACTCTTGTTTAACTGCTTACTAATCGCTGTGAGATACCGAAGATTTCTATGTTGTCAAAATTTCGTTATGAACTCCCTAGTCGTAGTGGCGATGTTCGCCATTTAGGTTGCCTTATCGGGGCGGCTGGTGCACTTGAATGTGGAGAAATAATACAACGTCATCAAGGGCCTGTTATCATCGTGACACGTGACATGCAAAATGCATTACGTTTAAAAGATGAAATTCAACAGTTTACACAACACCCTATAGAGACACTTTCTGATTGGGAAACATTGCCATATGACAATTTCTCCCCCCACCAGGAAATTATTTCTCATCGTTTATCGACCTTGTACCGCTTGTCCAGTTTACAAAAAGGCGCGTTAATTCTTCCCGTCAATACACTGATGCAAAAAGTCTGCCCTGCTGACTTTTTAACCAGTCATGCCTTGGTGATGGCAAAAGGTGATAAACTTTCCCGTGATAACTTACGCAATGAGCTCGATAACGCGGGTTACCGTCATGTAGAACAAGTTTTAGAACATGGCGAATATGCAACACGCGGAGCGCTGCTCGATTTATTTCCAATGGGAAGTTCATTACCGTTTCGTATTGATTTCTTTGATGATGAAATTGATAGCTTGCGAACTTTTGACGTTGACTCGCAAAGAACCCTCGAGGAAGTCGAGCAAATTAATTTACTCCCAGCGCATGAGTTCCCGACCGATAAAGACGCGATTGAACGTTTCCGCAGCCAATGGCGCGAGCGTTTTGAAGTTCGCCGTGACCCAGAACATATTTACCAACAAGTCAGTAAAAACACCTTACCAACGGGTATCGAGTATTGGCAGCCTTTATTCTTTGCACAGCCTCTGCCCTCTTTATTTGAATATTTACCGCCATCAAGCTTAATTGTTTCGCAAAGCTTACAAGAGGCCGCTGAACGCTTTCAGGTTGACACCCAGCAGCGGTATGAAAGCCGCGGTGTCGACCCAATGCGCCCATTGCTCCCGCCATCTGAACTCTGGCTAACCGTTGAACAACTTAATCAATCGTTAAAAAACTGGCCACGTATTCAGTTATCTCCCGAGTCTCTGCCCAAAAAAGCGGCAAATACCAATTTAGATTATCTGCCATTGCCTGATATCAGCACACAAGGGCAAAGCAAAACGCCACTCGAAAAATTGCGGCAGTTTACTGAACAGTTTGATGGAACTATCGTCTTTTCTGTCGAAAGCGAAGGCCGACGTGAAACCGTTACCGAACTATTAGCTCGTTTAAAAATTCGCCCTGAAATTATTCAAAGCTATACTAGCCCTGCGGACAACCGGTTTGCCATCACCATTGGGGCCGCTGAACATGGCTTTATTCAGTCTGATATCCATAAAGCACTAATTTGTGAAAGCGATTTACTTGGAGAGCGTGTTGTTCGCCGTCGGTCAGACAATCGCCGCGCCATTAATACCGATACCCTTATTCGTAATTTAGCTGAGTTACGCACTGGGCAACCTGTTGTGCATATTGAGCATGGTGTGGGTCGTTACCAAGGGCTCATTACCTTAGAAGCGGGCGGAATTAAAGCTGAATATTTAATTTTAACCTATGCGGGTAATGATAAACTGTATGTTCCTGTTTCTTCACTCCATTTAATTAGTCGTTATGCCGGTGGTGCGGATGAAAATGCCCCATTGCATAAATTAGGCAGTGATAGCTGGGGACGCGCACGTCAGAAAGCCGCAGAAAAAGTACGTGATGTTGCGGCCGAACTTCTTGATATCTATGCACAACGAGCCGCTAAGGCTGGCTTTGCATTTAAGCATGATAAACAGCAATACCAAGAGTTTTGTCAAGGTTTTCCATTCGAAACAACGCCTGACCAAGAAGCCGCCATCAATGCTGTTCTCAGTGACATGTGCCAGCCATTAGCGATGGATCGTCTCGTTTGTGGCGATGTGGGCTTTGGTAAAACCGAAGTGGCAATGCGAGCCGCATTCCTTGCGATTAATAATAACAAGCAAGTTGCCGTGTTAGTCCCCACGACACTACTTGCACAGCAGCACTATGATAACTTTAAAGATAGGTTTGCTAACTGGCCTGTTCGCATCGAAATGTTGTCACGCTTTAAAACAGCGAAAGAGCAACAACAAATCATTACCCAGACCGCTGAAGGCAAAGTGGATATTCTGATTGGTACCCACAAGTTGCTACAAAGTGACTTGGTATGGAAAGATTTAGGCTTACTTGTCGTCGATGAAGAGCACCGCTTTGGTGTCCGTCATAAAGAACGGATCAAAGCCATGCGTGCAGACGTTGATATCTTAACACTCACTGCCACACCTATCCCTCGTACGCTCAATATGGCCATGAGTGGTATGCGTGATTTATCTATCATCGCCACACCACCCGCGCGCCGCTTGGCCGTAAAAACCTTTGTACGCCAATATGATGACTTAGTTGTCCGTGAAGCAATTTTACGTGAAACCTTGCGTGGCGGCCAAGTTTATTACCTTTACAATGATGTTGAAAACATTGAAAAAGCAAAAGCACGCCTTGAAGAGTTAGTCCCTGAAGCGCGTTTTGTTGTTGGCCATGGTCAAATGCGTGAGCGTGAATTAGAACGCGTAATGACAGATTTCCATCATCAACGTTTTAATGTATTGATATGCACAACAATTATTGAAACGGGTATTGATATACCGACGGCTAATACCATTATTATTGAACGTGCTGACCATTTCGGGTTAGCGCAACTCCATCAACTACGTGGCCGAGTGGGTCGTTCTCACCATCAAGCCTATGCATACTTGCTCACCCCGCATCCAAAAGCCATGACCACCGATGCACATAAACGCCTTGAAGCCATTTCTTCACTGGAAGATTTAGGTGCTGGGTTTGCTTTGGCAACTCACGATTTAGAAATTCGTGGCGCTGGCGAATTACTCGGTGAAGATCAAAGTGGGCAAATGACCACAATTGGTTTTACCCTCTATATGGAGCTTTTAGAAAGTGCTGTTGATGCGCTAAAAGAAGGTCGTGAGCCTTCACTAGAAGATTTAACTAGCCAACAAACAGAGGTTGAGTTACGTATGCCTGTTCTGTTGCCTGACGACTATATTCACGATGTGAATATTCGCTTATCTTTCTATAAGCGAATAGCTAGTGCAAAAGACAGCCAAGAACTCGACGACTTACGTACAGAGCTAATCGATCGTTTTGGTAGCTTACCTGATGCAGGTAAATTCTTATTAACGAATGCAGCTATTCGATTACAAGCTCAAGCCCTTGGTATTAAACGGATTGAAGCCCATGAAAACGGTGGGTTTATTGAGTTTAGTGATAAAAATAAAGTCGACCCAAGTTTCTTAATAAGCTTATTACAAAACCAGCCACAAACTTATCGGTTAGATGGCCCTGTTCGACTAAAATTTTTCCATGATTTAACCGAAAGAGTCTATCGATTAGAGTTTATTAAGCAATTACTCACTGGGTTTGAAGAACATCAAATCATCTAGATTTAACACTGTAAAATGATAAAGGCGACACTCATGTCGCCTTTATCATTTTAATATTTATATAAAAAGGTTATTCCATAAAGCCAAATGTATTTTTGTTCGGTTGCAATTCTAAGACGACTGATGCGTTTCTTGTGACTGGTAATTCATTTTGCTGTAGACAATAAAATGGTAATAATCCTTTTATATCACTGCGAATGGTTTCACATACTGAATTAGATGATGTTAGCACTAAGCGCCCTTTATCATCTAAAGGAATAAACATTGATGGTTCATAGGATGTTCTAACTTTCCCAATGGTTTTACCAATTTGGTACACGACATCATATCCAACAACAACTAATTCCATTTTTTGTGTCTTAACACAAGTTTGATTTTGCATATCAAACAGAGATGGAAAACCTTTCCCTTGTAGCGCTTCAATCATGAAAATCATTTTGCATTCGCTTTGCGCAGGATGAAAACGAGAAAGAGACTGTTGGTTAAAAGAGCCTAAAACCCCTGTTACTGTACAATTTTCATACTCAACAAGACGATTGGATTGAATTGGTTCAACAGATAAAACCGTAGCCAATTTAGTTTCGGGGCCTCGATTGAATAAAGTCACGAGCAAGACAATAAGGAGTGCCACTACAGTTGCTAATAACAACTTAAATTTTAGCTTCATCGTGTTAACCCTTATTAAAATATGCTGTATCTATTGTAACCACTACTCAGAATAATTCGATAATTACGTACTAATCGTATTGTTTTTTAGAATTATCTTAAGCCATCATCAAAAAACGGTTTATTATAACTGTTTTAGAAAGTAGAAACTTTACTATTAGTGTACTTTCTTATATCCATTTAATTAAATCAATTTAATTATTAATAATCAAGCAGATACAAATAAAACTAATTCATTTTTAACTTTTCGTTATATAAACAAATTTATACCTTAATTATTTACACTTAAGGTATTCAATATTCTAATCACTCATTCAATATTAATTACTCGGTTTATGTTTCATTTGGATATAATATATGCATAAGTGATAATGACAATATAATCGATATTTAATATATTACTTTTGATCTAAATAGTTTTTCTAAGCAATATTTAATACAGATAAGTCTTGACAGATTTAGTTAATATATTTTATTAAAAGAGTATTTATCATTATAAATATAAAAAATAATGCACCTGTTATACGAATATACAGGTGCATGTCGATAATAAAACCAGATTAAACAAGTGGTTATTAGCAGATTAGTGCAATTTCAACTTCGGTCGAATAATTCTGTTAATACTGCCAACAAGCATCATTAGCCCAGTTTTAATATAACCGTGCAATGCGATTTGGTGCATACGGTATAAAGAGATGTACACAAAACGCGCAATGCGCCCTTCTACCATCATATCCCCACGCATTAAGTTGCCCATCAAGCTACCAACAGTACTGAAGCGCGAGAGTGAAACTAATGAGCCATGGTCTTTATAAACATATTCTTTTAAAGGTTTATCTTTCATTAACGCGACAATATTGTCATAACATAGACTAGCCATTTGATGGGCTGACTGAGCCCTTGGCGGTACGAAGCCCCCTTCTGGCTTAGCGCAAGACGCACAATCGCCAATGGCAAAAATCATATCATCACGAGATGTTTGTAACGTTGGTTTTACCACCAATTGGTTGATACGATTTGTTTCTAACCCAGCGATATCTTTCATGAAATCAGGTGCTTTGATCCCAGCAGCCCAAACCATGAGATCCGCATGAATTTTACCATCCTCTTTCGTATTCAAACCATCTGCATCAGCGCTGGTTACCATGGTTTTCGTCAATACATTCACACCTAACTTATTAAGTTCTTGATGAGCTGCACTTGAAATTCGAGGGGGTAAAGCCGGCAGAATACGTTCCCCTGCTTCGACTAATGTGACATTCAATGCATCAGTATCTAACCCTTTGAAACCATAACTGGTCAGTTGCTCAACTGCGTTATAGAGTTCTGCTGATAACTCAACGCCTGTTGCACCGCCACCAACAATAGCAATATTAACGCTCTCTTCTGCGTTATCACGGACTGAGTAACGTAAAAACAGATTTAGCATTTCATCGTGAAAACGGTGCGCTTGGTGTGGGTTATCTAAGAAAATACAGTGTTCTTTAACTCCAGGAGTACCGAAATCATTCGAAGTACTGCCTAATGCCATCACTAAAATGTCGTACTCTAATTCACGCAAAGGGACTAATAATTCGCCATGCTTATCATAAAGTTCACCGAGAACCACTTTTTTATTTTCACGGTCAATATTGGTAAGCGAGCCTAATTGGAAATTAAACGCATTATGGCGGGCATGGGCCAAATAGCTTATCGCATCGACGCCATCATCTAACGAGCCTGTCGCAACTTCATGTAACAACGGTTTCCATAAATGACTAGGGTTGCGATCAACCAAGGTAATTTGTGCGCGTTTCTTACGGCCTAGCTTGCGGCCTAAACGTGTTGCCAGTTCTAATCCACCAGCACCACCGCCTACAACGATGATTTTGGGTTGAGATAAGGTCATAAATCCCTCGAAACAAAATATATTAATGTTATTTAAGGTTTCTCATTTAGAAAAACCTTATATAACAATAATTAGCCACAGTTCCTTTCATTCCAATTAGAATATCATGAGTGGTCTATTGGTAATACCAAATATTGATTCATATCAATTTAGTTGATTATTATGACTACGATCACATTCGTCAAATCATTTTTTCTCCAGAACGAATCGAGTCAGCTTTTTAGCATTTATATCAATCAATTGTTTAAATCCGCAAACAGTGTAATGATAATGAGAATTATTATTCTATCATTCTTTAATTTGTGACGCACAATCAATTACCCCCCAATCACTTTCAATATGAACCTAAATAGAGCGCAAAAAAAACTCTAAGGATGATAAACACCCTCAGAGTTTTTTATGAAACATTAAATTTTATTATTTAATTTTCTTGATACGCACATCAGTTGGAACTGAAACTGGTGAGTTATCTTTAAAGTATTGCATTAACGCTTCGTTATCTGGCAGGCTATAAACACGGTCTTTACCTTGATTGAAAGCAGAGAAACGGCTACCACCTGTTGCTAAGAATTCATTCGCAGCAACACGATAGCTTTTGTTCATGTCTAGCGGCTTACCATTTAATTTCATTGATTTTTGAATGACTTTGTCACCCACTGGGCGGCTGTCATCCCACTCGTAATAAAAACCTTTAGAAACAGGCATGACCTGTGGACGAGCACGATCCCATTGCTGTTCAAGCGCTTGCTTAATTTGCGCACCTGTTAGCGACTGTGTAACAACCACGTTAGAGAATGGTTGGACAGTGAAAATATCACCATACGTCAATTCACCTGCTTTCATGTCAGCACGAATACCGCCACTGTTCATAAATGCAATTTGAGCACCGCCCGCTTCTTTGCTAGAGGCCGCATATAATTGACCATCAGCAATAATCTTACCTAAAGTTGAATCACCCGCAGGGAGTAATTTTTTATCCACATTGGCCGTTAAAGACCCCATCACTTGTTGCGAAATAGGTAACGCAATTTTTTCGTATTTCTGTACGAACGTGGTTAACTCAGGGTTCTTCTCATAGCGACTCGTTTCAACAGGGATATTTTTTGCATTGATGCTAACGATATCTTTCGTGTTTTTATCAATCTCAATGTTTAATTGAGACAATAAAGTCCCATTAGATTGGGCAGAAATGACTGTCATCCCATTGATTTCACAATTATAAGCTTGGTGTGTATGACCGCTAATAACAAAGTCTACATTCGCATCTAATTGTTTGACGATATCGACAATTGGGCCTTTGATATTATCACAACGGTTAATATCTTTAACTTTGGTATCAACTTGTTGTGTTGCGCCTTCATGGATCAGAACACCGATACTGTTAATACCTTGTGATTTTAATAATTTCACTTGGTTATTAATAGTTTCAACTTCATTTTTGAATTCTAAACCTGCGGTTCCACTTGGTGTTACGATAGCCGGCGTACCTTCTAACGTTAAACCAATAAATGCCATTGGAACACCATCAAACTCTTTAATAAAGTAAGATGGGAACAGTGTTTCACCTGTTTCTTTCACAATAACGTTGGCTGCTAAGTAGTTAAAGTCAGCCCCTGCAAAGGAATCTTTACCCACACAACCAGCTGTTGGGTGACAGCCACCATTTTGCTTTCTCAGCAGCTCTTCTTTACCTTTGTCGAACTCATGGTTACCCACTGCACTGGTTTCCATACCAATCGCACTTAGCGCTTCAATAGTGGGTTCATCGTAGAACATTGATGACAATAGCGGACTTGCTCCGACTAAGTCACCTGCGCCCACAACGATGGTTTTATCGTTTTGCGCTCTTAATTGATTAACTAGCGTCGCAATTGACTCAATGCCACCTAGTTTACCATCGCCCGGTGCTTGTAAAGCCCCATGAAAATCATTTATACCAATGACTTGTACTTTTACTGTATCCGTATTTTTGGAAGCACAACCCGCCAAAAGTGCACCGGAAATGAGCAGTGTGAGTAATCCAATTTTATGTTTCATTTATCTTACCTTTTTTAATCCTTTTCAACTATCGACTACATTTTGAAACGATAAGTTGTTGTCATTGAACCAGATAACGAGTGTGCGCGACGTGAGTGGCCATCATATAATTTTGGCGTCGTGTAATCGTTTTCCTGACGATGGTGCCAGCCCAGACCACCACTTAACGAAACAGAAAGATTTTCAGTTGGTTTCCAATAACTAAATAGACCAAATTGACCTTGTTTTAATCTTTCACCTTCATATTTAAATTCTGAATAGTTAGTACGTGCGCCAACAGAAAGCTCTTTACTAATACGATACTCTGCGGCCATAGCGACCATGGTTTCTCCATCACGTACGTAGTCGATATCTGCATAAGCTGGGGAGTTAAAGCGACCACGGGTATTACCAATTGGGTTACGCGCAAACTGGCCGACACCATTTGCTTTTTTCGCTTGGGTATAAGTTAAACCTGTGCTTAACGTCCAAGGCGACTCAGGAATACGCCATTCTGCCGTTCCTGCATAGTGCCACGCACGTTTGTCAAAATTACGCTTCCCTTTTTGTTTATCGGTTTCAGTACGTTTACCATCACTACCGTATTCATGGTTATAGATTTGTGTACCAAGTGTCACATCTGAAGTCAGCTTATATTTTGCTTCTAAGCCTTGTTGACGGAATAAATCATCCGCTTGCCCATAGAAATAATGCACTTTCAATGGCTTAGTATTGTAGTTAATTCCACCGGTGATGACATGATTGACATTGTGTCGAACGCCATTTGCATCAGTAAAATACATAGCATCAATGTTTGGACTATCACGACGCATGACTTTCTTATCGAGATATAATAAATCCAAACTCCAGTCACTGATCGCAGTATTAGTGTAGTAACCGCTATAACTGTTCAATGATAAACGCTGTGAATTCGTGAAAATACCCGTATTTTTCAGCGTAAACCAACCTGCTTTCGCATTAAATTTTACTGGTTCAAGGTCCAGTTTTACTTTTGCATAACGTTGACCAATTTTGTTATACCCTTTCGCATGGCCATCATCGTTATATAAAATTGCACGGGAGGCGAAGTCTTTACTTGCCCCCAGTTTGATACCGCCGTAATAAGAGGCATCAAAACCAATGACATCCGCGAAATAACCTGACTTGAAATCTGCTTGGAAGTTTTGACCCCAAGCATTTGCGACTTGTTTTCTATAACGGTTTTCGTTTTTATCAAAACGGTTTTCTGTTTTTAAGTATTTCCACATGTTACGGGTTGACAGCTCTAGCTCCGAATCCGCAATGAATGAGTTTTCCTTGATAGAATCTTCCCAGTTGCTGGCATTTGCCATTGCTACCGCTAAATAGCAAGGAGAAAGCATTAATAACGCAATATTTTTAACTTTCATTGGAATAAACCTAGTTAATGATTATTTGAATTAATTTTATGCTGTGCCATGTTTCCATGAACAACAAAACACCATTTTTTATTTTTAGCTTAATAAAACAATTTCACTTAAAGACAAACGGACACATCCATTTCAAACACATAAGTCATTTTAAATATAAAATTCAATACAGTATTTCCCTGTATTTGTGTTTACTTATTACTATGAATAGAAATATTCCTTATAGGAATTCCAAAGTACATTATTGAATCAATAGCGATAAATACTCATATTTGGTGTTTGTTTGGCTTAAGCCTCACATTACGGTACTGTATTTACCGACACCGCATTAATTCATTAAGAAAAAATTTTCACTCTATTTTTTATGACAAAGTGTTCCCCTGAGAAATAATCATCTCAAATAAATTTGAATATTTAACTTAAAGTGCAACCATTAAATTGCTGTTTTTTTTAACTGATTACTTATCGCTCTAAATTGTCATAAATCTTTCATAATATGAATGCTATCGTAATTTTATGTCAATTAAAACGATCGCTGTCACAACGCGTTACATCAGTTGCATTAAACTACCTACCAACAGTGATCGCAGTCACACTTCATTTTAGGGGAATTTAAGGTATAAACCTTTATTTTGGATAGGGTTTCAGAATCAATTCATTTATAACCAGTTAAAACATAAATTTAAATGGATATCTGTAAACTGCTTTCTTTATAGATATAAAGAGTAATGAATAAAATATAACCTAATAAAAATTTTCACATGAATACATACTGTTTGTAGATATATATTCAATCCACAATTATTCTATATAGCACATCACAAGAGAAAGTACATTTCCCTACAGGCCAATTGCGATCAAGTAAATCTCGGATAAATGATAAGTATTATTTAGCTATCAAACGTTATTTTACTTATCTTGTTTTTCATTTATTTAAATTTTCTTTAACTTTTGAAAGTAACCTATTTCATTATTAAATGGCTCAAAGTCATATTGAACACTCTTAATCGCATAAAAAGCAAGCTGTAATGCAAATTATTAGTTAATCATTTCATATAAACTAAAAATATAAATACCAATAAGTCAAACTATCAACAATTTCACTTTTTTATTTCAAACAATGAACCTTAAAATGATTAAATCAATAAAATACTCTCTAATTATTTTAGAGAGCAAAATAAATATTGATTGATTTTTATCTAATACGATTAGATATATTATTGTGATTAACTGTGCAATTATTGATAACGTTACGGGTAACTTTTAATATGAGCAATGATATCACCATCTTCTTTATGCAAAATAGTGTCCCTTTGCTATGCGTATTTATGCAAAAAAGCCAGTAAATAAAATACTGGCTTTTAGATATACTAAATGTAATCGAAATTATTAGCGGTGTTCTTGCCAACGCTCATGTAAATCAACCAGTTGCCGATGACTTTCTTTCCAACGCTCAACGGCTTGTAGTTCTGTCAAACTGTATTGTCGACCACTATGATATAGTTTAGAGGCTTGGCTATCATATTGCTTCGGTAAGTTATCTAAAACACTGACGGCACCTTCACGATTATTACAGACTAAAATCATGTCACACCCCGCATTCAGTGAGGCCTGTGCTCTCTCAGGGTAACTCCCCATCACTGCCGCGCCTTCCATAGACAAATCATCAGAAAAGATGACCCCCTGGAAACCAAGCTGCTCACGCAATACCGATTTTAACCAAAATGGTGAACCGCTCGCGGGACGATCATCCGCTTGGGTATAAATAACATGGGCAGGCATAACCGCATCGAGTAACTCTCGTTGGATAAAGTCTTTAAAAATTAACATATCTTTACCACGGATCTTCTCCAACGTGCGATCATCCCGTGGCGTTTCTTTATGCGAGTCGGCTTTCACTGCACCATGACCAGGAAAGTGTTTCCCTGTCGTTTTCATACCCGCACTGCGCATACCTTTAATGAAACGCTCCGCCATAACCATCGCAATCTCTGGGTCTTCATGGAATGAGCGTTCACCTATCGCAATACTTTGATGACCAAGATCCAAAACAGGTGCAAAGCTAATATCAATATCCATAGCTATCATCTCTGATGCCATTAACCAGCCAGCCTCTTCAGCAAGCTTAGCGCCATCCATTTCACTATTGAGTGCAGCAAATGCCTGAGCAGAAGGCAATGCGGTGAAACCATCACGAAAACGTTGTACTCGACCACCTTCTTGGTCAACCGCTATCAATAACCGGTGTCTTGATGCATCACGAATTTGGCGAACAAGTTCTCGTAATTGTGCTGCGTCATGAAAGTTACGGGTAAATAATATTAACCCTCCCACGGATGGGTGAGCTAATATTTCGCGCTCTTCGTTGTCCAATTCATACCCCTGAACATCTAGCATTATAGGACCCATAACATGCCTCACTTATTAAACTAATTAACTTAATCCGATACTGTTTTCTGATAGCCCTTGGCCATCAACCTAATAAACCAAAATATTGTCGTAATGACTGTGAGTGTAACAAAAAGTCAGATGACTGGCTTTCATGCCACTGCACTTCATACCACATTAATGTCATATATTTTACCCAAGGTGCCCACAATTGACAGCTTTCGGCCAATTGCTGTTTGTCTCGATAAGCACCGTGAATGTCACAATATTGCGTCAAGAAAAAATCTCGCTGAATATCACTCAGACCATTAAATTGAAAATAGGTTTCTAAAGAGAACGCGATATCTGTATTTGCCGCATATTCCCAATCCAATAGCAGTAATCGCCCTGTTGGTGTGCAAACAATATTTTTAGCATGAATATCCATATGGGCAGGGGCAAGTTTTAGCATTTTAGGAAAATCAGCAGAGGTGAAATAATGATGTAATTTTTTCCAACGAGGTGAAAAACGTTTTTTATCAATTAAATAGCCATAATGCGATATTTCATCGCGCAGTTGTAAGTGATACCCCAACAGTGGCGCGCGATGTAATTGTGTGACTATATTTGCAAGTTCGCACTGAAAGCTAGACTGCAAAAAAACATGATTATCAGGGTGTTGCCCTTCACACCACCCTAATAATAACCATTGTGAATTTCGACCAATCACTTTCGGTGTAAAGGAAAAAGCACGTAATTGCTGTAATATCCGCGCTTCTTTCTTTCGGTTAACATACAACGCGGTTTGTGTATTTCCATCAGCACGTGCGATAAGCTTTACTTGGCTGCCAGGCAAAGAACATTGCAGCAAATAACTTCCACCTGACAGCCCTGCTAGCGGGGACATTTCCCAATCTCGTACCGAGATTGTAGGAAAGCACGTCACTAACAGTTGAAAAAGTAACTGCAGGTTACTCAATATTGTGCTTTCCAGTCCAAATAATTTCACCTGTTTGCACTTCCATCAATTGCATTTCAAGGCTTCTTTCTTTGTTTGAACCTGACATCACACTGTAAATGACATAATCCGCTTGGACATAGCGACCTAACCCAATTGCTTTACTACGGGTTACCAAGCTGTCTTCTTGAGATAAACCGAGAGTTTTACGCGCAGAACTCACCACACTGGCAGGAACAACTTTAAAGCGATTTGTATTCTCAACTGCGGTTGTCATGGCTGATGTCACCGCTTGCACAGGTAGTGAACCGTTCGTATTATTTTTCACTGAATCAACTAACAGGACTTTGCCGCTTTCAACGCCATCCTCAGTCACCATTTGGTTAACTAAAGGTGTAATAGACGCTGACCAATCTGTTGTTTGCTGTTTTGGTGGAGTTGGAACAACATCAATGGGTGGTGGCGTTACTTCAGGTTGCTTTTCCGGCTCTACGGGGACAATCGGTGGCTGAGTACCAGGTTGTTGAGGTGGATATGAAGGGCACCCAGCCAAAATTAATGTAGCGGCAGCAACCATTAAGATGCGTTTCATTATTACTCTCCGGCCTTTGGCGATAAAAATACATGAACACGTACATTTGTTGCACGTGGAGAGGAAGTCACAGCACGAACTTTCGCAACGGAATTCGCTGCAATCGGCTGATACAAGGTATTTGAAGTTTCCACTTTTAACCCTTGCTTATCATACCAATATAAACGATAAGCAATAGTCACCACTTCAGATTGAGTATTACTCATATTAATCGTGGCAATGGTTTGATGGTTTTCACTACCTATCACTGGGTTTTCGACAATGACCCCTTGTGCGAGTACTGCTGGCTCCATAATGATGCGTTGTTGCTCATTAAAAACCAGCCCTTGTGTCTTTTTAAAGATGCAACCACTTAGCAACATTGTTACCAAAGCAAGTAATGCAATACGGTTCATTGTCGATCCCTTATCCCTTATTACTTAGCCAATAATGGCCCTAATGGACGACCACCCACTAGATGCATGTGGATATGAAAGACTTCTTGCCCCGAGTGTTCATTACAGTTCATTATTAAACGGTAACCATCCTCTGCAATCCCTTCTTCTTTGGCAATTTTAGCCGCAACAGTAAACAAACGGCCTAACGCAAGCTCGTCATCCGCAGTGACATCATTGACAGTCGGAATTAATTTATTAGGAATGATAAGAATGTGTGATGGTGTTTGTGGCGAAATGTCACGAAATGCCGTGACAAGTTCATCTTGATAAACCACATCTGCGGGGATCTCGCGACGGATAATTTTACTGAAAATCGTTTCTTCTGCCATTTCAATTTCCTTAGTCATTTAATCGTTCTTGTGAACTAATTTATACGTTACCTGTACCAACATTTAAATGAAACAAACGATTGAAGTTTTGCGTCGTAATTTCAGCGAGCTGTTCAACACTAACGCCCTTCAGTACTGCCATATATTCAATGACATCACGAACATACGCAGGTTGGTTTTCCCTACCACGGTGAGGAACAGGAGCCAAATAAGGTGAGTCAGTTTCAACTAAAATGCGATCTAAAGGGACAACACGAGCGGCTTCTCTAATTTGTTCTGCGTTACGAAATGTGACGATCCCTGAAAATGAGATATACATGCCTAAATCGAGTAGTTCCACTGCCGTATCTTTATCTTCAGTAAAGCAGTGTAATACCCCGCCACAATCCATCACGTTTTCTTCGCGCAAAATCGATAAGGTATCTTCTCGTGCCGCACGAGTATGCACAATGACTGGCTTATTAACTTCGCGACCAATGCGAATGTGCTGACGAAAAGACTCTTGTTGCAACGCGGCATTTTCTTGCTGGTAATAGTAATCCAGCCCGGTTTCCCCTAACGCAACGACCTCGTTTCCTGCGGCTAATTGTGCTAATCGAGCGAAATCATACCCTTCATCTAAATTAAGAGGATGGATACCACATGAAAAAGCGATATTGTCTCGCATGCCAATCATTTTCTTCATGCTTTCAAAACCATGCAACGTCGTTGCAACAGCTAACATAAAGTGAACATCACGAGCCGAGGCCTTTGCAATAACATCATCGACATTTGTGTGCAATTTTTCATAATCTAAACAGTCGAGATGACAGTGTGAATCAACAACAAACATATTTAACTCTTTTTAAAATGTAGGGACAGCCAGTGAAGCTTCCCATTGTAATAATTGATTTGTCAGGATCAGTTCCTGATTCAGAGCAGGAACTGTCATTAATTGATGACGGCAATATAACCACTTATCATACATATTTATTAACTGAGTACGATTCATAGCACCAGCTAATTGCAGGACTTGAGCTTGCTTATCTTGGTTGATGCAAAAAACCCCAGCCCCTTGTTGAATTTTAATCGCATCCGCAAATAAACTGAGTAACCAATTTAAGGCATCAGGCAGTTCATCGATATTCAAACTAGGCAGCAAACTCAGCATATCACCCGTTTGCAATGCGTGACTTAAACTATGGCATAGTGCATTACGCTTTTGCCAACGTTGTTCGTCCAGTAAGGCCAGCGCAGAAATTGGTGCACCTTGGCATATTTTTAATGCTGTTATCGCATTTTCAGTCGCAATACCCGGTTTTTGCTTTTGAAGCCAATAGAGCGCAATTTGTGAGTCGGGTGCTGGCAAGAAATGACTTAAACAGCGGCTGCGAATAGTCGCTAGCAAATTCTCTTGTTTATCACTTCCTAATAAAAAATAAGTATCCTTTGCAGGCTCTTCCAATGTTTTCAATAAGGCATTCGCTGCTGCATCTGTCAATGCTTCAACCTGTGGGATATACACCACTTTGTTGCCACCTTGCTGTGCATGGCGACTTAAGGTTTCAATTAATTTCCTAACTGCATCAACACTAACAGTAGATTTTCCTTTTTCTACTTCAATAATATGATAATCAGGATGATGACCTGCGAGCATCAAACGGCAACTATGGCATTGCCCACAGCTTTTTAAGCCGTCTCTTTCTTGGCAAATAAGCCAACGACTCACGCCATAACACAGCGCTTGCGCCCCATTTCCCGGTATAGAATGAAGCAGTAACGCGTGGTGGCCTCGACCGCTTTGGTACGCAGTAATGATTTGTCGGTAAGGTTCATTTAACCAAGGATACCAATTCATGGGATTAATACCTTATGTGGTTTATCAGGCACGCGCGAGCCATTCTGTCAGCGTTTGCCGAATATCTTGCTGTACTTGCTCAATGTTTTGGCTTGCATCAATAGTGAGTATCGTTTTGTCGCCAGCAGCAAGTTCAAGATAACGGCTGCGTGTTCTTTCAAAAAAGGCTAACGATTCTTTTTCAATTCTATCTAATTCACCTCGTGACCTTGCACGCTGCAAACCTAATTCAGGTGGTAAATCAAGGTATAACGTTAATGAAGGTTTGAATTCACCTAGCACCAAGTCACGTAATGATTTCATTAAGTCGCGGTCAATCTCACGTCCGCCGCCCTGATAAGCTTGGGAAGATAAATCATGGCGATCACCCACCACCCATTTACCTGCTGCTAATGCAGGTTGGATCACTGTATCGACCAGTTGTACACGGGCAGCATATAGCATTAGCAACTCCGCCTTATCAGTAACTTTATCACCCGCAATACCTTGTTTTATCAGCTCGCGTAATTTCTCTGCTAATGGCGTGCCTCCCGGTTCACGGGTGAAAACAATATCCGTGATCCCTGCTTGGTTCAACGTTTCCACAACTGTATTGATTGCGGTCGTTTTACCAGCGCCTTCAAGTCCTTCAATAACAATAAATTGGTTTTTCATTTTTATCAGTTTTGCTGTTCAAATTGGCGGTAAACTTTAACGGCACGATTGTGGTCATTTAAATTACGACTAAAAGTATGCCCACCTTTACCATCTGCGACAAAGAATATGTAATCCGTCTTAGCCGGATGCGCTGCTGCCTTCAGTGATGCAAGGCTTGGCATTGCAATCGGTGTTGGTGGCAAACCATCAATCTTATAGGTATTGTACGGTGTGTAATTATCTAAATCACTACGATAAATTTTACCACGATACTTTTCACCTAAACCATAGATGACTGTTGGGTCAGTTTGCAGACGCATATTTTTCTTTAGGCGATTAACAAACACCGAAGCGACTTGAGATCTTTCACTATCGATACCGGTTTCTTTCTCAATAATCGAAGCCATGATAAGCATTTCATAGGCATTTTTATAGGGTGAATCCCTATCACGCCCTTTCCACTCTTCATCAAGGCTATTTTGCATACGTTTATAGGCACGTTTCAAAATTTCAGCATCGGTTGTCCCTGCTGTGTATAAATAAGTGTCAGGATATAGCCACCCTTCTAAAGTGCCTTCCCCGTTAAAGCCAATGAGGGAATGCAGTTCAGTCGGGGTTAAGTTGGTAGTTTTAGGCTCTAAGTAAGGAGCGTCTCGTAAAATATTACCCCAATCACTTAAACGATTACCTTCGATAAAACGGATCGAAAACTGGGCTTCTTTTCCACTCACAATTAATTGTAATAGCTGTTCAACATTCATCCCCGGCTGCAAACGGTAAGTTCCCGCTTTTAGCTGAGCCAGTTCAGGTCGTAGTTTGAGTAACCATTGAAATTCATTCCCTTTTTCAAGAATGTTATCTTCAATAAGTAGCCCTTCAAACGCAACACGTCCAGTCCCCGCAGGCACCGTGAAGATTTTTTCTTGTGTGATGTTGATAGGCGTTTTGGCATAGTCCAATACTTGACGGTATTGCCAATAGACCGCAGCTGCGACAATAGCAGCCAAGGTAACGGCGATTAGAATGATTTTTTTGGCTAATTTCATTTATTGACCATTTCAATGCGTGTGTTGGTAATAATTAATTCATTTATAAAAACTAAATTTTGCAACGCAAAAATAAATACTCAAACAACTCGCGGGACGCAAATTGCAATGGTGGACACTGTTTGTTCATTTGAATACTTTGTACCGGCAAAACAGGCATCAACGTATTACAAATGATCACTTCATCACAATGATTTAAAACATTAGCAAAGCGTTCGACCTGTTGAAGATGGTACTGGCTATCCTCTAACAGTGATATGATCTTTTGTCTCATTAATCCATTCACACCACTATGAGATAAAATTGGGGTATACACAGTTTGCCCAACTCGCCAGAAAACATTCGCACTACCGCATTCAATAATAATGCCGTCGGTATCTAGCACAATCGCTTCATCTGCACCAAGTTCATCAACCTCTTGTCTAATAAGAACTTGTTCTAGGCGGTTGAGATGTTTCATTCCAGCTAACAATGGGTTACGAGCTAATGGAATTTGGCTAAGAACTAAGCGCGCTCCTTTGCACTGCAGTTGAACATAGTTATTTGTAAAGGGAGAAACGCTCACTATCACCGTCGGTGAAGTAAAACCTTTAGCACTATATCCCCGGCCTCCGACACCACGGCTCAGGATCACTTTAATCACAAACTCGTCTTGAGTTTGTTCTGTACAAATCTGCTTTAAGTGCTCTGCCAAGCTTTCCCAATCTGGCTGTGCAATTCTCAACCTCTGGCTATCATGTTTCAACCGAGCAATATGCTCATCTAGCATTTTAGCTTGCTGATTAACACCGTGTATGGTCGTAAAGCAGCCGTCCCCAAAAGAGACTGCGCGATCGGTAACACTTATTTGCTGGCAAAGCTGCCCATTAACCCAATATGACATTGATATTACTTATAATAAAAGCTGATAAATCAGACAGTAATCAAGTGGGATCATCATAAACTAAAGCGAAGAACTGTGCAAAGAACTGAAAAAAATAAAGCCCCAGCCACAATTAAGTGACTAGGGCTAATTAATAACGGTAGTAGATTAATTACTCGCCGTGATAACGACGGAAAATTAATGAACCGTTGGTACCACCAAAACCAAATGAATTACACAGAGCAAACTCCATGTTGTCCACTTTACGGGCTTCACCTGGAACAAAATCCAGTTTGCACGCTTCATCTGGGTTATCCAGATTGATGGTTGGTGGAACAATTTGTTCGCGCAATGACAAAATGGTGAAGATTGACTCAATAGCACCCGCTGCACCAAGTAAGTGCCCCGTCATTGATTTAGTTGAGCTGACTAATACGTCAGTACCTTCACCAAATACATTAATAACCGCTTGCGCTTCTGCCAAATCACCAGCAGGGGTTGAAGTACCGTGAGCATTGATATACCCCACGTCACTCGCTTTAATTCCTGCGTCATTCAGTGCGTTTTCCATTGCAAGTGCTGCACCCGCACCATTTTCAGGTGGTGATGTCATATGATAAGCATCACTGCTCATCCCAAAACCTGCAATTTCTGCATAAATTTTTGCACCACGCGCTTTGGCATGTTCATATTCTTCAAGAATAATGATACCTGCGCCGTCTCCCAGAACAAAGCCATCACGGTCTTTATCCCATGGGCGACTTGCCGCTTGCGGGTCATCGTTACGTGTTGATAATGCTCTTGCTGCACCGAAACCAGCTACACCGAGTGGTGTTGTCGCTTTTTCAGCACCGCCTGCAACCATTACATCCGCGTCACCGTAAGCAATCATACGTGCAGCATGGCCAATATTATGCACACCTGATGTACAAGCGGTTGCAATTGAAATACTTGGGCCACGGAAACCGTACATAATACTTAAATGACCAGCCACCATATTAATGATGGTTGATGGTACGAAGAATGGGCTTACCTTACGAGGTCCACCGTGCAGTAATGACTCACAGTTGTCCTGAATTAAGCCTAACCCACCAATACCAGAACCAATCGCTGCACCAATTCGGGTAGCATTGGCTTCTGTTACTTCCAATCCAGCATCTTTGAAGGCTTGAAAGCCAGCCGCGATACCATATTGGATAAATGGATCCATTTTCTTTGCATCTTTACGGGAGATGCCAAATTCTTCGTAATTGAAATCTTTTACTAAGCCAGCAAATTTAGTTGCGTGGTTAGTAGTATCAAAATGATCGATTAGGCTGATACCACTCTGTCCGTCACAAACAGCTTTCCATGATGACTCAACTGTGTTGCCGACAGGAGATAACATGCCCAGTCCGGTTACGACTACACGACGCTTAGACACGTATTTCCTCCAAGGAGGGAAAAGTTACAAAAGAAACATAGGCGATCGAGTGATCGCCTAGATAAGTTTTCGTACAATTATTTAGATGCGTTCTCGACGTAGTCAATCGCAGCCTGTACTGTTGTGATCTTTTCAGCTTCTTCGTCAGGGATTTCGCAATCGAACTCTTCTTCCAGAGCCATAACCAGCTCAACTGTGTCAAGAGAATCAGCGCCCAAGTCATCAACAAATGAAGCTGTATTTACAACTTCTTCCTCTTTAACACCCAGTTGTTCAACGATGATTTTCTTAACGCGTTCTTCGATAGTGCTCATACTATTAAAATTCCTATCAAAACTCGCTTTCGCGATGGTTTTCGTAGTTTATGAAATACAGGAAAAGATACAACCCAATCCCGGCTGTTGGAACTATTATTTTGCATTATTTAGCGTTGGATAACATTAAAAATGCAAATAGTTCCATCATTTCTTTAGATCATGTACATGCCACCATTGACATGCAATGTTTCACCTGTGATGTAAGCAGCTTCATCAGAAGCTAAAAACGCTACAGCACTGGCAATTTCTTGTGCATCACCCAGTCTATCCGCAGGAACCTGAGATAAAATGCCTGCACGCTGTTCATCTGTCAATGCTTTAGTCATATCAGTTTCGATAAAACCAGGTGCAACGACGTTGACAGTAATACCACGAGAAGCGACTTCACGAGCCAATGATTTGCTAAAACCAATCAACCCTGCTTTCGCTGCTGCATAGTTAGTTTGCCCCGCATTTCCCATTACACCAACAACGGATGCAATTGAAATAATACGTCCACAACGTTTTTTCATCATGGCACGCAAAACGGATTTAGACAAACGGTAAACGGATGAAAGATTAGTGTCAATGATATCTTGCCATTCATCTTCTTTCATACGCATCAATAGGTTATCACGAGTGATACCTGCATTATTAATCAAAATATCAATTTCACCAAATTCTTCGCGGATTTTGGTCAAAGTTTCTTCGATTGATGCTGTATCAGTCACGTTTAACGCTAAACCTTTACCTTTACCATCAAGATAAGCGGTAATGGCTTCTGCGCCTTTTTCGCTGGTTGCTGTTCCGATAACAGTAGCACCGCGAGCAATTAGAGTTAAAGCAATCGCTTTACCAATTCCACGACTCGCGCCTGTTACCAGTGCAATTTTTCCTTCAAAGCTCATGTCGTCCTCAGCTATTTTCTAAAGCAGTGCTTAATGATACAGGATCATTGACTGCAACGGCAGTTAATTTAGAGACAATTCGCTTGGTAAGACCAGTCAATACTTTCCCTGGGCCTACTTCAATTAGATGTTCAACACCTTGATCTGCCATCAATTCTACTGTTTCCGTCCAGCGTACTGGATTATACAGTTGACGGACTAAAGCATCACGAATATTTTGTGCCGATTTCTCAATTTTAACATCAACATTGTTAATAACTGGATAGCCTGGCTCACAAAAATCAATTTTTTCTAACGCTTCGGCTAATTTATCAGCAGCTGGCTTCATTAATGCACAATGTGAAGGTACGCTAACGGATAATGGCAATGCACGTTTTGCACCCGCTTCTTTACATGCGACACCCGCACGTTCAACGGCCGCTTTTTCACCCGCAATCACAACTTGGCCCGATGAATTAAAATTAACCGGTGAAACCACTTGACCTTGAGAGGCTTCTTGGCAGGCTTTTTCAATTGATTCGTTATCTAAACCAATGATGGCATACATTGCACCAGTGCCTTCAGGAACCGCTTCTTGCATGAGTTTCCCGCGCAATTCGACCAATTTAATCGCTTGTTTAAAGTCGATAACACCGGCACAAACTAAAGCTGAATACTCCCCAAGGCTGTGGCCTGCCATGATTGTAGGCATTACGCCATTTTTTTCTTTCCAAACACGGAAAATCGCCACAGACGCTGCTAATAAAGCAGGCTGTGTTTGCCATGTTTTATTTAATTCTTCTTCTGGCCCATTTTGTACTAACGCCCAGAGATCGTAACCCAATGCTTCCGATGCTTCAGCGAATGTTTGCTCAACCAACTGATTTTCTTCAGCCAGTGCCGCTAACATACCTAAAGACTGAGAACCCTGCCCGGGAAATACCATAGCAAATTGTGTCATGTCTATTTTCTCAGTTAATTAAAAACGAACCAATGCAGAGCCCCAAGTGAAACCACCACCGAAGGCTTCTAAAAGCACAAGTTGACCACGCTGAATACGGCCATCGCGCACCGCTTCATCCAACGCTGTAGGAACTGATGCTGCAGAAGTATTACCGTGACGGTCTAATGTGACAACGACTTTATCCATTGTCATATCTAATTTTTTTGCCGTCGCAGAAATAATTCTTAAATTTGCTTGATGTGGGACTAGCCAATCAAGTTCTTCTTTCGCAATGCCGCTCTGTGCTAATGTCTCATCAACAATATGAGCTAATTCGCGCACTGCAACCTTAAAGACTTCGTTACCTGTCATGGTTAAATATGCAGGGTCTTCAGAACAACGGCTACGGTTAGGTAATGTGAGTAAATCCCCATAACGGCCATCGGCATGTAAATGTGTCGAAATAATACCCGGTTCTTCAGATTCACCAATAACAATAGCCCCTGCCGCATCACCAAATAAAATAATCGTGCCACGGTCTGCTGGGTCTAATGTTTTAGATAATGCATCGGCACCAATCACTAATGCTTTTTTGGTCATACCCGTTTTGACGAATTGATCAGCAATACTAATTGCATAGGTAAAACCTGCACATGCGGCTGCAACATCAAATGCGGCACAATCTTGAATGCCAAGCATTTGTTGGATTTGGCAAGCTGCACTAGGAAAAGCGTGAGTTGCTGATGTGGTTGCAACGATAATCAAGCCAATGTCAGTTGCATCAACTTGCGCCATGCTTAAAGCATTCTTCGCAGCATGAAACCCCATCACTGAGACACTTTCGTCTTCGTTGGCAATTCGTCTTTCATGTATGCCAGTGCGTGTCACAATCCATTCATCAGAAGTATCAACCATTTTTTCCAGATCAGCATTGGTACGTACTTGTGCTGGTAAGTAGCTGCCGGTTCCTAAGATTTTACTGTACATAGCCATAGGTTATTGATCACTCCTGGGTAAAACAATATTTAGTCGCGCTGTTATTCTTTCTGGGACTTGTTTTTCAACAGCTTGTACTGCGCGGTCAATAGCCGCTTTAAAAGCGCCTTCATTCGCTGCACCGTGACTCTTGATGACAATACCTTTTAATCCTAACAGAGTCGCACCGTTATACTGGTCGGGGTTCATGTCCCCAAAACGTTTCATTAAACGTTTTTTTAACCATTTTTTCGCTAGTTGCATAAACCAACTGCTTTTTTTATGTTGATCACCGGTCGATTTTATCAATGAAAGAATGACGCGTATTACGCCTTCCATCGTCTTCAATGAGACATTACCTGCGAAGCCGTCACACACTAACACATCGGTTTTACCTGTCAGTAACTCGTTACCTTCTACATAACCAATGTAGTTAATTGATGTCGTTTCTTTTAATACTGAGGCGGCTTCGCGGATATTATCCAACCCTTTACTCTCTTCTTCGCCAATATTCAGTAACGCAACTCTCGGTTTAGAAATGTTAACCACTTCCTCAGCCATCACGGAACCCATTACGGCAAATTGGACGAGCATATCACTACTACAGTTAACATTAGCGCCTAAATCTAGCACTACTGTTTGGCTTTTTTGCTGATTAGGTAAGATTGTCATTAGCGCTGGGCGCTCAATCCCCTCTATAGACTTTAGCATTAATTTCGCTAAGCCCATCAGCGCACCTGTATTCCCTGCACTCACGCACGCTTGTGCCTGCCCTGTCTTCACTAACTCTAAGGCCACTCGCATCGATGTTCCTTTACTTTGCCTTATCGCGTTTGATGGTTTTGCATCGTTTGCGATAATGCCGTCTGCAGGAATAATTTCGACACGCGAAATTTGCTCAGCACTTTGATGTGCAAGCAAAGGTTGAATGGCTTCGGGTTGACCGACAAGCAGTAATTTGAGTGCTGGATTAGATGCCAGTGCCTGCAATGCAGCAGGCACCGTGACGCGGGGACCAACATCCCCGCCCATAGCATCTAACGCAATGGTTAGATTAGCCAAGGTAACAACAAACTACTTGTTGATAACCTTACGGCCACGGTAGTAACCATCTGCAGTCACATGGTGACGCAGGTGAGTTTCACCGGAAGTTTTATCTACAGAAACTAGGGTTGCAGTCAGTGCATCATGTGAACGACGCATACCGCGTTTTGAACGAGTTGGTTTATTCTGTTGTACGGCCATTGACCTTACTCCTTAAGTACTTTTCTTTAAACTGGCTAATACGGCAAATGGGTTTGGTTTTTCTGCCTCAGGAGGCAGTTCACCATACACCATGTCCGCTACGGACACTTCACAGTGTTCAGAATCATGAACCGGAACCACTGGTAAGGATAGAATTATTTCATCTTCTATCATTCCCAGCAAATCTATTTCACCAAATTCATCAATTTGAATCGGTTCGTAGAGCTCCGGTAATGCTTCGGCCTTTTCGTCATTGACGACAGGACTAAAACAATACGATACGTAGGCATGATGCTTGAAATTTTTCCCGCAACGTTGGCATTGGAGGGTGAGATCCACATCGGATTTCCCTTCAATAACCGTGAGTCGTTGTTTATCAATATTAAATGATAATTCGGTTTCTACATCACTGTCTACACTGACTACTGATTCGGCAATTCGTGTAACTTGCTCAGATGTATAACTCCCAACATAGTCGAGGTTTTTCTGAGCTGCACGCTGCGCATCGATAGTCAGGGGTAATTTTACCTTTTGCATAAGGCGCGCATATTAACTTTGTAATGAGCTATAGTCAAAGAAAAAGGCGGGGTAAACTCGCCTTTTCACCAAAAAACCGTAGGTTTTACGTTTTATAGTTTAAAATGAGTTAACCCTTTTGGCTACGAGTTTCGAGAAAAATCATGAAATCGATTATTTTGGCGTCAACTTCGACATACCGACAAGCCCTATTAAAAAAGTTGGGATTACCTTTTTTAGCAGCGGCACCCAATATTGATGAGTCCCCTATATTAAATGAGTCAGCTCAAGCTTTAGTCATGCGTTTATCTCATGCAAAGGCTAGCGCACTCTCTGCTCAATACCCTCAGCATCTGGTAATTGGTTCTGATCAAGTTTGTGTTATTGATAATAAAATTATGGGAAAACCACATAATTTTGATAATGCGTTTCAACAACTTCAATCTGCGTCAGGGAATAAGGTTACTTTTTATACTGGCTTATGTTTGCTTGATACTGAAACAGGTAAGTTTAATGTTGAGTGTGAACTATTTCATGTTCATTTCAGGCAATTATCTGATGAGGAAATCACTAATTACTTACTTAAAGATGAGCCTTATCAATGTGCTGGAAGTTTTAAATCAGAGGGGTTAGGGATCAGTTTATTTGAACGTTTAGAAGGGCGTGACCCTAATACATTAGTTGGGCTTCCACTTATCTTATTACTCGAGATGTTACGTCAACACCAAGTCAACCCATTACTTAGTCTCTAACTATTTATACTGGCAGGAAAAACCTGCCAGTTAATTAAATGACTTACTTTTCTGCTTTACGGCTACGCAGTATTTTTAGGCAGTGATTCAACTGGTTATCTAATGGAGCGTGCAACCGCATCTCTTCACCCGTTTTAGGATGCGTAAATTTCAGTGCGCTCGCATGCAAAAATAAACGATTCAAACCTGTTCCTGTCAGTTGGCTATCAAATTGTTTGTCACCGTAACGGTCATCAAACGCAATTGGATGCCCTGCATAGAGGGTATGTACGCGAATTTGATGGGTACGTCCTGTGACGGGGCTCGCTTTTACTAAGGTTGCATTATCAAAACGTTCTTCCACTTTAAAGCGAGTCTCTGATGGTTTTCCTTCGCTACTCACTTTTACAACGCGCTCACCACTTTGTAGAATATTTTTGAGTAAAGGCGCTTGGACAACTTTCATATGTGACTGCCAGTTGCCTCTTACCAATGCTAAATAATCTTTTTGCATTTGTTTCAGACGTAATTGTTCATGTAGCGCCCGAAGTGCTGAGCGTTTTTTAGCCACCAACAAAATGCCTGAGGTGTCTCTATCAAGACGATGAACCAATTCAAGAAAACGCGCTTCTGGGCGTAATGCTCTCAAGCCTTCGATAACACCAAAGCTTAAACCGCTTCCCCCATGAACGGCTGTACCAGACGGTTTATTCAGCACTAAGAGAACGTCATCTTCAAATAAAATGCAATTCGCTAATGCTGCGACCTTATCCAGCTTAGCAGAAACCGGGGCTGTTTCACGCTCAGCAACCCGAACAGGTGGAACGCGGACTTGGTCCCCTTCTGCCAATTTATATTCAGGCTTTATCCGCCCCTTGTTAACACGCACTTCCCCTTTGCGGATAATGCGATAAATCATACTTTTTGGGACACCCTTTAGTTTAGTGAGCAAAAAGTTATCGATACGTTGCCCAGCTTCGTCATCGCTGATGTCAATAAATTGAACTTGATTTTGTGTATTCATTCGGGAATGCGTTAACTCTAATTGATTAAAATATGCTCTTATTCGCTTTCACTATCATACCGACTCCACAAAATTTTTTATCTTTTTTTTTAATTTGGTTATTTTCTGCATGATTTATCCTATTTCTAAATAAAATTTCCATATAACTTCCGTATCCACTTGCTATAATGGCTATGGCAATGGAATAATATGAAGTTGCTGAGATGTTTAAAAAACGAAAGTTAACGTTTTATAGGATTTCTTATTTGATGGCGTAACAATGCAGCAATGGCGTAAGACATTTAGCAACATCAAATAAATTAGCGAGCAACGAATTTTGGCTTATTGGGTTAGGAACTTCCGTTTTCTTTAATAACTTACGGCATCCTGATTAAGAACGCTGAATTTTTAATCTAAAAATCAGGTTCACCGAATACTGCGCGTCTCTATACGAACGACTGCCGCGAGGCAGACGGTTTTGTAAAAATCACGAGGCCATCGGTTTACAGTAGCTCTTTCTTTCGCTGCTCTTATTTAAAAGAAAATAATGAGTAAGTAATAACATGAAAAGAATGCTAATAAACGCAACTCAACAGGAAGAGTTGCGTGTTGCCCTTGTTGACGGGCAACGCCTCTATGATTTGGATATTGAAAGTCCCGGTCATGAGCAAAAAAAGGCCAATATCTACAAAGGTAAAATCACCCGTATTGAACCTAGTCTTGAAGCCGCTTTTGTTGATTACGGCGCTGAAAGACACGGTTTCCTTCCTATCAAAGAAATCGCTCGTGAATACTTCCCAAGTAACTATCACTCTCAAGGCCGTCCTAACATTAAAGATGTGTTAAAAGAAGGCCAAGAAGTTATTGTTCAAGTGGATAAAGAAGAGCGTGGTAATAAAGGTGCTGCGTTAACGACCTTCATTAGCTTGGCAGGAAGTTACCTCGTTTTAATGCCTAATAACCCACGTGCGGGTGGTATTTCACGCCGTATTGAAGGCGAAGACCGAACGGAATTAAAAGAGGCGCTGTCTTCTTTAGAAATCCCTGATGGCATGGGGTTAATCGTTCGCACCGCAGGTGTAGGTAAATCGGCAGAATCACTGCAACAAGATTTACTCTACCGTTTACGTCATTGGGAAGCTATTCAAAAAGCGGCTGAAAATCGCCCTGCACCGTTCCTAATTCACCAAGAAAGTAACGTTATTGTTCGTGCATTCCGCGATTACCTACGCCCAGATATTGGTGAGATCCTGATCGACAACCCGAAAGTTGTCGAAATGGCTCGTAACCATATCGAAGCTATTGGTCGTGGTGATTTTGCAAGTAAAATCAAACACTACAGTGGTGATGTTCCACTCTTTAGTCACTACCAAATTGAATCACAAATCGAATCTGCGTTCCAACGTGAAGTTCGCTTACCGTCTGGCGGTGCATTAGTTATTGATACCACTGAAGCGTTAACTGCTATCGACATCAACTCTTCGCGCTCAACACGTGGTGGTGATATCGAAGAAACGGCGTTCAATACTAACTTAGAAGCAGCCGATGAAATTGCTCGTCAATTACGTCTACGTGACTTAGGTGGTTTGATTGTTATCGACTTTATCGATATGACGCCAGTTAGGCATCAACGTGAAGTTGAAAACCGCTTACGTGAAGCTGTGCGCCAAGACCGTGCTCGCATTCAAATTGCACGTATCTCTCGTTTTGGTTTATTAGAGATGTCACGTCAACGCTTGAGCCCTTCTTTAGGTGAATCAAGCCACCACGTATGCCCTCGCTGTACAGGAACGGGAACCATTCGTGACAACGAATCACTTTCTCTGTCTGTTCTTCGCCTTATTGAAGAAGAAGCGCTGAAAGAAAATACCCATGAGGTACATGCGATTGTTCCCGTACAAATTGCATCTTACCTATTGAATGAAAAACGCAAAGCGGTCAGCGATATCGAACAACGCCAAAGCCATGTTCGTGTTGTAGTTGTTCCTAATGACCAAATGCAAACTCCTCACTTCCACGTGATCCGTATCCGTAAAGGTGAAGAGGTAAATACTCTAAGCTATAACTTAGCTCAATATCACGAGACAGAAACTTTAACGCAAAGTGATGAAACTGCTGCTGAGCGTAAAGTACCTGAGCAACCTGCAATTTCTGCTTTTGCACTGCAAGAGCCTGTTGATGCATCTACAACTGTTAAGTTAAAAGAAGCCTCTACAAAAGCGCCGGTTAAACCAGCAACAGCAGAACCAGCAAAACCAGGTTTATTTAGCAAAATTGCTGCTTTCTTCAAGAACCTATTCGGTGAAGAAGAAAAAGTGGTAGAGAAGCCTGCACCAAAAAATCGTCATAATAATGATCGTCGTCGGAACAATGATCGTCGCAATAATAATCGCCGTAATAATAATCGTCGTGACCGCGATGATAATGAAACACGCGACAATCGTGACAATCGTGACAATCGTGATAACCGCGACAATCGCAATAACCGCAATGCCTCATCGGATGATGCGAATAATCGTAATAAAGGCCGTAATAATAAGAATACGAGCCAACAAGACGAACAAACAACTGAGACTAACAATCGTGACAACCAGCAGCAACGTCGCGAGCAACGGACTGAGCGTCGCCGTCGCCAAGATGAAAAACGTCAACAGCAGGTGGCTAAAACCCAGCAAGATTCTCAGCAAAATAATGTTGAAGATGCAGTGGAAAAGGAAGAAGAACAACGTCCTGTTGCCCCTCGTCGTCAACGTCGTCAATTAGAGCAAAAAATTCGTGTTACTGATAACGAGCAGGTTATTGCTCCAGTTGAAACGACACCTGAAATAGCGCCTGCGCCAATTACTGCATTGCCTGCACCAATTGCCCCAGTGAGCCAAACTGAAGGTGAAGTACAAGCAGAAGAGCGTCAAAGCGCTGTGGCACAAACTGATGACGAAGAAAAGCAAGACACCATCATTCCACGTCGTTCACGTCGTTCACCACGTCATTTACGTGTCAGTGGGCAACGTCGTCGTCGCTACCGTGATGAACGTCATTTAACAAAATCACCAATGCCATTAGTTGCTGCAGTTGCCTCACCTGAGCTCGCATCTGGCAAAGTATTTATTCATTACCCGATTGCCCAGTCTCAACAAGAGAGCATGGCAATCATCACTAATGAAGAAATGCTTGAACAACAAAGTGTTAATGAAGCTTCTGTAACTGAAACTGCAAATGTTACCGCGTCACAAAGTCATGTGACTGTTGCCCCTGTCGTCGCTGAAGACGTTAAACTCGAGTCTCAGGACACGACTGTAGAAACTTCTTTAGTTAACGAACCAACCGCTGTCGAGCACATTGTTGAACCAGCTCCAGTTATTGTCGAAGAGAAAACTGGTGTTTCGCAAGAAGTTGAAACCGTCGAAGCTGTAAAAGAAACTGTAGCAATAGTGGCTGACGTTATTGAGCCACAGGTTGAAATAGCTCAAACAGAAGTGGCTGAAAGCGTTACTATCGCGGACGAACAAACGGCGCCCGTTATTGTTAATGAAAAGGTCAATGACGTGGTTGAAGAAGTACAGCATGCTGAAGTTGCTGTCACTACATCAGTTGAGGTTGCCCGTATCGAGGAAGTTATCGAACCTGTTGCAGCGGTTGAGCCTGCTGCGGTAGCAAGCAGCCCAGCGGTCAGCTTACATAAACGCCATGCTTATTCTCCAATGACAAAAGCGCCAGCACCTACAACTGCCGCTGCACCATTTGAGATAACAGAGTATCAGCGTGAAGCCTCTACCTTTGAAGGTAAAGGTGGCGCAGGTGGCCATGTTGCTTCAAACGTCGCAACCTCTGCAATGGCAAAACCATCTAGTCACTAAAACTTAATAGTTTTAAAACACCGAAGCCTTGATAGGAAACTATCAAGGCTTTTTTATTACAATATAATTTAAAAATTTCATCACCTCGTCGTTTTTTTACATTGTATTCTCACCCAATTCATGTTTATATTACTGTGTTTTTGTACAGTTTATTTATAAAGAAAAGGGAAATCCATGTTAAAAGTCATTGCGGAAGATTTTATTAAAACTGAGGCGATTGAAATAGTTATGCCACTATATCGTGAATTAGTCGCTGCAACCAAACAAGAACCATTGTGTATCAGTTACGACCTTTACGTTGACCAAAAAGATCCGGGGCACTTTATTTTTATCGAGGAGTGGCCGAATCAAGAAGCGCTAGATATTCACTGTGCCAGCGAACATTTTCAGCGCCTTGTTCCGCTCATAAATAGCTATAAGCGGTCGGACCCTATTATCAAACTGATGAATGGTGCGTTTGAATAAGCGCATTAGTTAAACGAGATCCTAGGAGCATACATAAGTATGTGACTAGGGCGAGTGTGCGACGCCAACAACGCGACGGGCAAAAATAGGAGAGGATATGTGCGCGATGATGGCAATACTAATAACCCTAAATAAATACAACTATATCAATCCTCTAAATAGTTCA